>NZ_JBFTNO010000048.1:0-16183 GCF_056397525.1 Arthrobacter sp. 05L45_2
GGAGAGCACCTGGCAGAGGGTGACCAGCGAACTCACCGACGGGGAGGTGAGGTCCCGTTCGACCCTGCTGAGGAATCCCTTGGTCAGCCCGGTGGCGTCCGCGACCTGTTCGATGGTGAGCCGCTGCGACTGCCGGGCGGCGCGGATCCTGGAACCGATGGCAACGGGCGCATTGCTCGGTTCTACGGGTAGAGCCTTCATGAGGGAAACCTTTCACGGCCGGCCGCGCGGCCCCAGCGTTGGAGCCAATCCTAACTGGAGACACGCGCTGGAGCGGCAGGCCGGACACGCCGTCGTAACACCTTGACTGTTACCGACGTCACACCCTACTGTTTGGCAACAAGTGTTGCCTATTAGGCAATGAACCGGGTGTTCCCCTCCGGAGCCCTCCGGCACTCTACCGTCAAGCAGCCACGGCGGCCCGCAACGTTGCGGCCCGGCCGGCAGCGCTRCTTCCGAACCGCTCCAAGGAGCCCTCAATGGACGCAAGTTTCGTCAACATCGCCATCGTGGTGGTGTATCTCGTTGCCATGCTGGCCTTCGGCTGGTGGGGCAAGTCCCGCACCAAGAACAACAGCGACTTCCTGGTGGCCGGCCGCCGGCTCGGCCCCTTCCTCTACACGGGCACCATGGCCGCCGTGGTCCTCGGCGGCGCGTCCACGGTTGGCGGTGTGGGGCTGGGCTACAAGTTCGGCATCTCCGGGATGTGGCTGGTGGTCGCGATCGGCGCCGGCGTGCTGCTGCTGAGCCTGCTCTTCGCGGGCACCATCCAGAAGCTGAAGATCTACACCGTGTCCCAGATGCTGAGCCTGCGCTACGGCAGCCGGGCCACACAGACCTCGGGCATCGTGATGCTCGCCTACACGCTGATGCTCTGCGCCACCTCCACCGGCGCCTACGCCACGATCTTCGTGGTCCTCTTCGGCTGGGACCGTTCCCTCGCCATCGCCATCGGCGGCGCGATCGTCCTTGTGTACTCCACCATCGGCGGCATGTGGTCCATCACCCTGGCCGACCAGGTCCAGTTCGTGATCAAGACCGTCGGCATCTTCCTGCTGATGCTCCCCTTCACACTCAACGCCGCCGGCGGCCTCGACGGCATCCGCAGCCGCGTTGACGCCAGCTTCTTCCAGATGGACGGCATCGGCGTCCAGACGATCATCACCTACTTCGTTGTGTACACGCTGGGCCTGCTGATCGGCCAGGACATCTGGCAGCGCGTGTTCACCGCCAAGACGCCGTCGGTCGCCCGCTGGGGCGGCGCCACCGCCGGCGTCTACTGCATCCTCTACGGTGCSGCCGGCGCSCTGATCGGCCTGGGCGCCCGSGTSGCCCTGCCSGMCATCGACGTCAARGCSCTCGGCAAGGACGTCGTCTACGCCGAGGTCGCGACCAACCTGCTGCCGRTCGGCATCGGCGGCCTGGTGCTGGCCGCGGCCGTGGCCGCCATGATGTCCACCGCTTCCGGCGCCCTGATCGCCGCCGCCACCGTGGCCCGCGCCGACGTCCTGCCATTCGTGGCCGGCTGGTTCGGCAAGAACGTCAACACCGACGACTCGGACAACCCGGAGCACGACGTCAAGGCCAACCGGATCTGGGTCCTGGGACTGGGCGTGGTGGCTATTGTCATCGCCATCATCACCAAGGACGTGGTGGCGGCGCTCACCATCGCCTACGACATCCTGGTCGGCGGCCTGCTGGTCGCCATCCTGGGCGGCCTGCTCTGGAAGCGCGGCACCGGCGCCGGCGCGGCTGCCTCGATGGCCGTCGGCTCGGTGATCACCCTCGGCACCATGATCGTGCTGGAGATCAACGCGGAGGTCCCGCTGGACGGTATTTACGCCAACGAACCGATCTACTACGGCCTGCTGGCCTCCGCGGTGGTCTACGTCGCCGTGTCGCTGCTGACCAGGCCGACCGACGCCGCCGTGATGGCGCACTGGCGGGACCGGGTTGCCGGCGGCGCAACGCCGGAAGAGGACAAGGTTCCGGCCCTGAACCACTAGCAGGGTCCGGCAGCGGCCGGTTTCAGGTTTCGAAGGACGCACGACGGCGGCGCCTCCCCACCGGGGATGCGCCGCCGTCGTGTTCCCTGCCGTCGTGCCACTCGGGGCGGGACCCCGGACAGGGCTACTCCTCCCCCGCGTCCCTGAACTCGTCAGCGTCGACCGGCGGGGTCGGCTGGTCGTCGCCGAGGAAATCGTCCGCGTCCAAGGGGACGAGCCGGTCGGCTTCCTCCAGTAGTTCCTCGTCGTCGGGCTCCGCGGCGCCGACGGGGGCGTCTTCGGCGTAGTCGTAGGCGGGGTCGGATTCGATGGAGTCCCTGGCCGGCTGTGCGGCGTGTGGTCCGGTGCTGTCCATGGTGCAACCTCCGTGGGTCGGGCGGCGGCAGTGCGAGTCGGGCCGCCCGGAGCCTTGCACCGGTCCCGGACAACCACCCGGGCGGGCCCGCCGGAGAACCCGCCCTGGCCTCCATTCGAGCACCGGGGACGGTGGGGGTCAAGGGCCGCCGGGCCCCCGGTAGGCGGTGCTGTGCGGGAGCTGTTTTTACGGGCCGCCGAAACTTTCCGCTGAGGATTGCCAGCCGAAAACCCCCGGAATTACGGGGTACGCTGGAGTCGCAATGGGGCCGCATCATGCCCCATCGAGCCCAGGAGTTTACGTGTCCCAACACGCCCCTTTTGACCAAAACCACGCTACCGCCGCCACCCCGGCGGACATCAAGCGCTGGCGGCAGTACCTTGCCGACGAACGCGCCGAGGCCGCGGTGTACCGCGATCTCGCGCAGAACCGCAGCGGCGAGGAACGCGCCATCCTGCTGGCGCTGGCCGAAGCCGAAGGCCGGCACGAGGCGCACTGGCTGAATCTGCTCGGCGAGCACGCCGGCCGCACCCGTCCCGCCTCGCTCCGCAGCCAGTTCCTTGGTTTCCTGGCCCGGCACTTCGGGTCCGTTTTTGTCCTGGCCCTGGCCCAGCGCGCCGAAAGCCGCTCGCCTTACGCCAACGATCCCTCGGCCACCCCGGCCATGGTCGCGGATGAGCAGATCCATGAGGAAGTGGTCCGCGGCCTGGCCACGCGCGGCCGCAACCGCCTCGCCGGCAGTTTCCGCGCCGCGGTCTTCGGCGCCAACGACGGGCTGGTCAGCAACCTCTCCCTCGTGATGGGTATGGCCGCCTCCGGCGTGGGCAGCTCCGTGGTCCTGCTCAGCGGCGTGGCGGGCCTGCTGGCCGGCGCGCTGTCGATGGGTGCCGGCGAGTTCATCTCCGTGCGCTCCCAGCGTGAGCTGCTGGCCGCGACCCGGCCCACCCAGGTCACCCTGGCCGCYGCGCCGCTGCTGGACCTCGAGCACAACGAACTTGTGCTGGTCTACCTGGCCCGCGGCATGTCCCGGGAGGCAGCGGAGCACCGCGTGGCCGAGCGGATGGGCCTGCTCGACTGCGACTGCGATCCCAGCCTGTCCCTGCGGCCCGAACTCCCGGAGACCGAGGACCAGCACGAGGCCGTCGGCACGGCGTGGAACGCTGCGGCGTCGAGCTTCTGCTTCTTCGCCTCCGGCGCCATCATTCCGATCATTCCGTTCCTGCTGGGCATGACCGGCATCGCCGCCCTGGTGGTCTCCGCCGCCCTGGTGGGCGTCGCGCTGCTGCTCACCGGCGGCGTCGTCGGCCTCCTGTCCGGCACCTCCCCCACCAGCCGGGCGTTCCGCCAGCTCGCCATCGGCCTCGGCGCGGCCGCGGTGACCTACCTGCTTGGCCTGGTGTTCGGCGCGGTGGTCGGCTAGTGGACGACCCCGGGTTGCCGGACTCCGGGTTGCGGGACCGGGGGCCGCGGCACGGCCGCGCCCGCGGTGCCGCCCGCGTGGTCCGGAACCTGGCCGCCGTGGTCCTGATCGCCGGAGCCGCCTTCCTGACGGCAGGGCTGGCGTACGGGGATCCGCGGTTCGTGGGACTGTTCGAGTTCAACGGCGGAGCCGACCACCAGCAGGCCCGTCCCCTGGCGGGCCACCCGACCGCCAGTCAGGCCGGCCGCCACGCCGGCGTCCCTGCCGGCGGGGAACAAATGGCGGTGCCGCCGCCGGGCTTCGAGGAACAAAACCAGCCCCTGGGCCAGCCGCAAACGCCGCCGGTGGACAGCAAGTCCTACAAATTCCTGGCCACCAACGCCGACGGGAGCCCCGTGGGCTACTCCCCCTGCCGGCCCCTGCATTATGTGGTGAACGCCGCCCTGGCCCCCAAGGGCGCCGGCAAACTGGTGGAGAACGCGATCCGGACGGTATCCGAGGCGACCGGGATCAGGTTCATCGACGACGGCGCCACCACCGAGCTGCCGTCGCAGACGCGGGCGCCGTACCAGAAGGAACGGTACGGCGAGCGCTGGGCTCCGCTGCTGATCGCGTGGACCACCCCCGAGCAGGCGCCGCAGCTTAAGGGCACCGTGATCGGAACGGGCGGCAGCACCCATTTCAGCTACGGCGACGGACCCAAGAGCTACGTGACCGGCAGCCTGGAGCTGGACGCGCCGCAGATCGGCGAGGACCTGGGCCGGGCGGACGGCGCGGCCTATGCCACGGCGGTGATCCTGCACGAACTGGGCCATGTCATGGGCCTGGAGCACGTCAGCGACCCCAAGCAGCTCATGTACCCGGAGATCGGTACTCCCGACGGCCTGGCCGCCGGTGACCTGAACGGCCTCTACGCGCTGGGCCACGCCCAGTGCCGCAAGGACCTCTAGGGTTCCAGGACGGCCACTGCCTCCTGGACCGAGTCCACCAGGAAGATCCTGTCCTCCATTCCCCGGCCCGCGGCGAGGCTCTGCAGCAGCGGCCACGCCGGGAATCGCCGCAGCCAGTGCTCCCGCCCCACCAGCACCATGGGCGTGATGGTTTCGGGGGCGGCGTAGTAGTTCTCGCAGGCGTCCTGGAAGATCTCCTGGATGGTCCCGCCGGAGCCGGGCAGGAAGATGATCCCGCCGTTGCAGAGTTCCAGCAGGATCGCCTCCCGGATGGCGTTCGCGAAGTATTTGGCGATGTGCGTGGCGAAGAAGTTGGGTGGTTCGTGCCCGTAGAACCAGGTGGGGATGCCCAGGGACGGAGTGCCGTCCGGATGGCGTTCGACGACGGCGGCCGCCGCCCGCGCCCAGGCGGACACCGAAGGCCGGAAGCCGGGCACGGCGGCGAGGTCCGCCAGGGCCCGCTCGAAGACGGTGTCATCCGCCGCGCTGAGGTACGCGCCGAGGTTTGCGGCTTCCATGGTGCCCGGGCCCCCGCCGGTGGCGACCACCCGGCCGTTCCTGGCCAGGAGCCGGCCGAGCTGCGCCGCCTCGGCGAAGCTGGCCGAGCCGCGGGCCTCGGCGTGGCCGCCCATCACGCCCACCAGGGACCGGCCCCGGCACAGCTCGGAGCGGGTCAGTTCGTCCAGGGCGTCGCCGATCGAATGGTCGTGCAGCGCCGCGGCCAGGGTCGCGTCCAGCCGGTGCCGCTGGCCGGGCCGGATGCTCCACTGGTAGACGCGGGCGTCGAGGGTGTCCTCATACCGGGAGTCGGCGATGCCCGCATAGAGCTCCTGCGGGGTGTACAGCTGGCCGCGGTAGGGGTTGAACGGCACCTCGTCCAGCTTGGGGAAGATCAGCGCGCCGCGGGCGCGCAGGGACTGCTCCACGCCGTCGTCAAAGGTGCAGCCCAGGAAGATCGCTCCCTGCGCTGCCAGGGATTCGAGGGTTGACCGCCGCCCGCGGAGGTCCAGCGATTGCAGATGCCAGCCGTGCATGGTGCGCGCGCCGTCCCGGACCATCCGGTCGAAGGTGTCGAGGCTTTCCACCTCGAGGGTGCGCGGGCTCGGGTGCAGGCTGCGGGCAGCGCTCATCCGGCGCCTCTAGCCCCGGCGGCCGGCGGCGCCGGCGGCGCCAAGGTGGGCGTCGAGCTTGGCCAGGGTCTGTTCCAAGTTGGCGGGGTGGCGGCGGAGGTAGCCGGCCAGGCGGAGGAAGAACTTGCCGCGCACCCCGCGGGCGTCCCACTGCTCGGTGACGGTGGTGCCGGGGATGCCGGCGGCGTCGGTGCCGGGTTCCAGCAGGTACCGCCAGATGTGCCCGTAGAAGTGGCGCCAGGCGATGCGGCGGCCTTCCTCGAATTCGCAGACGGTGTTGAGGATCTTGTAGTCCACGCCGATCTTCATGTCCATCCCGAACTTCGCACCGGGACCCAGCCGCTGCGGGCCCCTGGGCTGGGCGCCCTTGACGGTGTCGGAGCCGTCGATCACGCTGTGCAGGGCGGGGGTGGCGAGCACCTCGAAGATGGCTTCCGGGCTGGCGGCGATGAAGCGGCTGCGGGACACGAGATACCTGTTGTTCATCCGGCAATCCTAGCCCTGCGGAAAATCCGCAGTTGTGATGCAAAATGAGTCATGCAGAATCCAGCACGGCCCGCTGCCGGCCGCCCCCGTATCGGTATCCCGGTGCGCCTGACGAGTTCCTCGAACCCGGATCCGCGGGTGGCCGAGGCCAACGCTCTGTTCGATTACATCGTTGACCTGGTCCGCGACGGCGGCGGCGAGCCCGTGCTGCTCACCGCGGCGGAGGGAACGGAAGGGCTCGACGGCGTGGTGCTCCCCGGCGGCGGCGACCTCGCCCCGGAGCTGTACGGCGAGGAGGCCGGCGGCGCCTGTTACGACGTCAACCCCGGGCAGGATGCCCTGGACATCGCCGTGGCCCGGCAGTCGATCGACGCCGGGCTGCCGGTGCTGGGCATCTGCCGCGGCCACCAGCTGCTGAACGTGCTGTATGGCGGCAGCCTGATCCAGGACATGGACCCGGGGTCCGTGGCGCACCGCGAACCTGCCCCGGCCCACGATGCCGGACCCTGGGCGTGGCACGAGGTCGGGATCGCCGCCGGATCGAAGGTAGCCGGGCTGTACGCGGCCGAACAGGACACCGGAGAACAGCGCCCCGGAGTTCAGGGCACCGGAGTTCAGGGCAGCGGAGCGCCGGCGCTGACCGTCAAGATCGCCTCCGGACACCACCAGGCAGTGGCCCGGGTGGCCAACGGCCTCGTGGTGACGGCCGTGGCGGACGACGGCACCGTGGAGGCGCTCGAGGACCCGGCGCGCTGGGTGGCCTCGGTCCAGTGGCACCCGGAGGCGCGGGAGCTTCCGGCCGGGGAACGGCTGGCGCCGTTCCGGGCCTTTGTGGAGGTCTGCCGGAGCAGCCCCGCGCGTCCGCAGCCGAACTAGAGCCGCTGCAGTTCGGCGTCGTCGTCCCGGACCGCCGTCTCCGGCGCATTGGGGACGGCCGTCTCCGGGGTGCGCGGTGCCTTGCGCGCGGCGGCGGCTGCGAAGGCCATCACGGCCAGGCCCAGCAGGGTGATGCCCGCGCCGGCCCAGATCGGCGAGGTGTAGCCGAGGCCGGCGGTGATGGTCACGCCGCCCATCCAGGCGCCCAGCGCGTTGCCCACGTTGAAGGCGCCGATGTTGGCGCCGGACGCGAGCGTGGGGGCGGTTTCGGCGTACTTCATCACCCGCATCTGCAGGCCGGGCACGGTGGCGAAGCCGAAGCCGCCCAGCAGCACCATGGACGCAATGGTGATCGGCTGGCTGGTCGAGGTCAGCGCGAACACAACCAGCACCACCACCAGGGCCGCCAGCACCACCAGCAGGGTGCGGTCCACGTTCCGGTCCGCGGCCCGGCCGCCGACGGTGTTGCCGATGAACAGCCCCACCCCGAAGAGGATCAGCAGCCACGGCACGGTGGAGGCGGCGAAGCCGGTGACCTCGGTGAGGGTGAACGCGATGTAGGTAAACGCCCCGAACATGCCGCCGTAGCCGAGGATGGTCACGGCAATGGAAAGCCAGACCTGGCCGGACCGGAAGGCGCGGAGTTCGCCCCGCAGACCGCCGGCGGCACCGGGCGCCCCCGCCCCGGTCTTGGGCACCAGGGCCAGGATCCCCGCCAAAGCGAGCACCCCAATGCCGGTGATGGCCCAGAACGTGGAGCGCCAGCCGGCGGCCTGGCCGAGCATGGTGCCGAACGGCACGCCCAGCACGTTGGCGGCCGTCAGTCCGGTGAACATAATCGCGATGGCGCCGGCTTTTTTGGAGGGGGCGACCATGCCGGCGGCCACCACCGCGCCGATTCCGAAGAAGGCGCCGTGGGCCAGGGCCGCGATAATCCGGCCCACCATCATCAGCGCATAGTCCGGGGCGAGCGCGGAGACGAGGTTGCCGGCAATGAAGAGGATCATCAGGACCGCGAGCACGGGCTTGCGTTCGAACCGGGTCACGGCGGCGGTCAGGAGCAGCGCCCCGACGACGACGGCGAGCGCGTAGCCGGAGATCAGCCAGCCGGCGACGGCCTCGCTGACGTGGAAGTCCGCCGCCACTTGCGGCAGCAGGCCCATAATGACGAACTCGGTGAGTCCGATTCCGAACCCGCCGAGGGCGAGGGCTATCAGGCCGATGGGCATGGCGATGCTCCTTCAAAACTGTACGGGGGTGTGTGCGAGGCGTAAGCTAGTAGTTGCAGACGCGTTATTTATTGTTGCACACGCAACTATAGCGCGCAAGCAACTATATTTGGCACCCCGCGTCCGCGCCGGACAGCAGGAGCCCGACCTGGAAGGGAGCACAACTGATGGGCATCAAGGACGACGCCGTCGAGGTCCGGGCGCAAGGCTGGCGGACCCTCGCGGCACTGCACGGACTGATCGAGGCGGAGCTGGAGCGCTCCCTGCAGGCCGAGGCGCAGCTCTCCGTGGTTGAATACACGGTCCTGGACGCGCTCAGCCGGCAGGACGGCTGGCATATGCGGATGCAGCAGCTGGCCCGGGCGTCCGCCCTGAGCGCCAGTGCCACCACGCGGCTGGTCAACCGGCTSGAGGASCGCGGGCTGCTGACCCGGATCCTGTGCGCGGACGACCGCCGCGGGATCTACACCGAGCTCACCCCGAGCGGCATCGCCCTGCTGGACCAGGCCCGGCCGGCCCACGACGCCACGCTGGAGCGCGCACTCGCCCAGGCCCAGGAGGTCCCGGAGCTCGCCGCGCTGGTGGACGCACTCCCCCGGCTGCACGCGCGGGTCTAGCCGGGTCTAACCGGGGGGCAGCAGCCGCCAACCCCTTGGCAAGCGGCACCGGCGGGGGTACGGTTAAACAACCAGAAGGTTGATCAACACATCAGTTGATTACGGAGCTGGTGACCGTGTAGCACGAGAGCGTGACGCCATGGCTGACGACGACGGACTCCTCGACACCGCTTTCCTGGCGCTCGCCGACCCCATCCGCCGCAGCATCATCGCCCGGCTTAGCCGCGGCCCGGCCACGGTCAACGAATTGGCGGAACCCTTCGCGATCACCAAGCAGGCGGTCTCGAAGCACATCCAGGTGCTTGAGCAGGCGGACCTCGTCACGCGCACGCGCGACGCCCAGCGCCGGCCCGTCCACCTGAACCCCGCACGGCTGGAGGCACTCACCGCGTGGATCGACCGGTACCGGCTGGTCCGCGAGGGGCAGTTCCGCAGCCTCGATGCCGTGCTCCAATCCCAGGCTGCCGAACGCGGCACCCAGGCAAAGGACTCATCATGAGCAACGTACTGAAACTCACGGTTCCGGAAGACCTGCCCTTCATCGACTTCGAGCGGGAGTTCGACTTTGCAGTGGCCGACGTCTTCCGCGCCCACAAGGAACCCGAACTCGTCGCCCAGTGGCTCGGCCCACGGCGGCTCACCATGGACGTAGACCACTACGACTTCCGCACCGGCGGGACCTACCGCTACACCCATACCGGGCCCGACGGCGTCGCCCGCCAGTTCAACGGGGTCTTCCACACCGTGCGGGAGAACGACTTCGCCGTCCAGACCTTCGAGTACGGCGGCTACCCGGACGTGGTCAGCATCGAGTTCATGACCTTCGAGGACCTCGGCGGCGGCCGCACGAGGCTGAGGGCCCACGCCGTCTACCCGAGCATGGAGGCCCGGAACGGTATGGCGGAATCCGGGATGGGCGACGGGCTCTCCGAGGCCTACGAACGGCTCGAGGAACTGCTGGCCGGCGCCAAGGTCTGACGCGCCAGGGCCTCGTCCAGCACCAGGCCGAGGTTGGACGCGTCGTGGGCAAACCGGCCCAGGAAGAGTCCGTCCGCCGCCAGTTGCGGCAGCAGCCCGGGTCCGGCGCTGCCGCCGTAGATGATGGGGCACCGGCCGTCCAGCCCGTCGCGGATCAGTCCCACCACGGCGTTGACGTACGACGGCGGGGCCGGCCGGTCCGCGCCGATCGCCCAGACCGGCTCGTAGGCGAGGACTAGTCCCGCGCCCAGTTCCGCGTCCCCGGCGGCAGCGGACCGGACCTGGCCCAGGCAGAACTCCGCGGCTTCCTCCGGCGCCGTCTCCGCCGGCTCGCCGACGCACAGCAGCGACGTCAGCCCGGCGTCGGCGGCGGCCCGCACCTTGCGGGCCACCACGCCGTCGTCCTCGCCGAACTGGGCCCGGCGTTCGGCGTGGCCGATCTCCACCAGCGTGACGCCGAGTTCGGCCAGCAGGCCCGGGCTGACTTCGCCGGTGAGCGGCCCGTCCCCCCAGGCGCAGTTCTGCGCGCCGAGAAGTATCGGCGAGCCGGCCAGGAGCGTCCTGGCCTCGGCCAGGACCGGGAACGAGGGGATCACAAAGACCACCACGTCCCGGCCAGCGGCCAGGGCGGGGCGTTGGTCCACCACGGCCCGCACCTCCGACAGCCAGCGCAGACTTTCCTGGTAGCCCAGGTACATCTTGGTGCTGACACCGACGTACAGCGGGCGTTCGGTGTCACTGGTGCCGGAGGTGCGGGTCATGGGTTTCCTTAGGTGGTGCGGTGGGCCGGACGTCAGTCCAGGAGCTCGTCCGCCTTGTTGCTGAACCGTTTGGTGGCAAACATCATGGCCGCCGCCACGAACGGCAGGACCCCGAGGGCGTAGACCCCCATCGACCCCGTGGGCGAGTGCGTGGCCTCGTTGACCGCCGTCCGCAGGATCGGAGCGACGAACCCGCCGAGGTTGCCCAGGGAGTTGATCAGGCCGATCCCGGCTGCCGCGGCGGACCCGGCGAGGAACGCCGTCGGGTAGGACCACACCACCGGGCCGACGGCCAGGAAGCTGCACACCGCCAGGGTGATAAAGACCATGCCGAGCACGGGCTGGTGGTTGGTGCCGGCCCACGCCGACCCGAAGATGCACAGGCCCGTGGAGAGGAACAGGATGGTGCCGAACTTCCGCCGCTTGGCCACCGTGTTGGCCGCCCGGCCGATGAAGTAGCAGGCGAAGATGCCGAAGAACCAAGGGACGGCGATCAGGAGGCCGACGGCGAGGCCCACCTTCTGCCCGGTCAGCGAGGACACCTGCTGCGGCAGGAAGAACGTCACGCCGTAGACCGCGATCTGAAGGCAGAAATAGATCGCCGTGAAGTACCAGACCCGGCCGTTGCGCATCGCGGCGAGGATGCCGCGGGGGCCGTGCTCGTCCTTGATGTTGTCCTCAAGGGCCATCACTTCCTTCAGCGCATACTTTTCGTCGCTGCTGAGGAACTTCGCCTTGTCCGGGCCGTTGATGAGGAAGAAGAAGGCGGCGATGCCGGCCACGACGGCGAGCAGGCCTTCGACGAAGAACATCACCTGCCAGCCGCGCACGCCCGGCACCTGGTCGCCGATGTTGATCAGCCAGCCGGACAGCGGATTGCCGATCATCTGGGAGAACGGCTGCGCCAGGTAGAAGATCGCGAACATCTGCACGCGCACCTTGTTCGGGAACCACTCGGCGAGGTACATGATGACGCCCGGGAACAGGCCGGCCTCGGTCACACCGAGGAGGAACCGCAGGATCACGAACGAGGTTTCGCCCTGCACAAACGCGAAGCAGGCGGACACAATGCCCCAGGTGATCGCGATGCGGGCCAGCCAGACTTTGGCGCCGACCTTTTTCAGCAGCAGGTTGCTGGGGATCTCAAAGATCGCGTAGCCGATGAAGAAGATGCCGGCGCCGAGGGCGAAGGCCCCCGCCGACACCCCCTTGTCCGCACCCAGGGCCGCTTCGGCGAAGCCGACATTGGTCCGGTCCAAAAATGAAACGACGTACAGAATGACCAGCATCGGCATCAGCCGGCGGGCCGCCTTGGAAATCGCGGACTTCAGGACCGGTCGGGCCAAAAGCTCCTTGGATGTAGCGGTGGATACGGACACAGCACTCTCCTTCGAGTGATGAGGTGGGGTGGTTCGCCCGCGGGCCGGCGGCCCGCGGTTCCCTGCTGGTTTCCGGGTTCCGGAAACCGTCAGTGCATATACAGGCCGCCGTCGACGTTGAGCGTCTGGCCGGAAATGTAGCCTGCGTCCTCGCCGATCAGGAAGTGGATCGCGGCCGCGACATCGCGGGTGTTGCCGACGCGGTTCACCACCAGGTCCTTGACGAGTTCATCCTTGCGTTCCTCGCTGAGGGTGCCGCCCATAATGTCCGTGTCGATCGGACCCGGGGAGATGGCATTGACARTGATGTCGTACTCGCCCAGCTCCCGGGCCGTGGCCCGGGTCAGGCCGATGACGCCGGCCTTCGCCACCGAGTAGGGGGTCTTGCTGAAGGTGCCGCCGCCGCGTTGGGCGGAGACCGAGGAGATGTTCACGATCCGGCCGAGCCGGTTCCGGGCCATCGATTCGGCGGCCCGCCGGGTGGCGTAGTGGACACCGTTCATGTTGATGTTCAGCACGCGGTCCCACTCTGCGGCGTCGAGTTCGAGGTAGGGCACCGGGGAGCTGACGCCGGCGATGTTGGCCAGGGCCACGAGCTGCGGCAGTTCAGCCTCGATCTCGTCGACGGCAGCGCGGACCGAGGCCTCGTCGCCGATGTTGGCGCCGGCGCCGTGGGCTTTGACGCCGTGCTTGGCGGCGAGCTCCTTGGCCAGGGCCTTGCTGGCGGCGTCGTCGAGGTCGATGACGCCGATGTTCCAGCCGCGCTCGGCGAGGTAGTCTGCGGTGGCCCGGCCGATGCCGCGCTCGGAGACGGCGCCGGTCACGATCGCGGTGCGCTCTGCGGGGAAGGTGGTCATGGGGTTCTCCTAGGGCTGGATGGGGTGGGGCTAGCCCAGGGGTGCGGGGCCGAGGTCCTCGATGAGTTTCTGCATGGCGACGTAGGCCTTGTTCCGGTACGCGACCAGGGCGGCGGTCCGTTCGGCCGGGACGTTGAGGAAGCCGGAGCCGGTCTTGGTGCCCAGCTGGCCGGCGTCGACCTTTTCCTGCAGGATCTGCGGGGTGGCGAACCGTTCCGGGAAGCCGGTCTGCAGGGATTTGTAGCAGAAGGCGTAGACGTCGAGCCCGGCCATGTCCGCGATGGCGAACGGCCCGAAGAACGGCAGCCGGAAGCCGAAGGTGGTGCGGACCATCGTGTCCACATCTTCGGCCGTCGCGATGCCCTCCTCGACCACCTGCGCGGCCTCGTGGAACAGAGCGTACTGCAGGCGGTTGAGGACGAAGCCGGTGACGTCCTTGACGGTGGCCGTTTCCTTGCCGGTTTCGCCCACAATCGTGCGGGCCGTCTCGATGGTGGCCGCCGAGGTGCCGGCGTGCGGGATGACCTCGACGCCGGGAATGAAGGGCGCGGGGTTGGAGAAGTGGACCCCGAGGAAACGCTCCGGGTTCGCCACTACCTCGGCGAGTTTGGCGATGGAGATGGTGGAAGTGTTGGACCCGATGACGGCGTCCGGGCGGGCGGCTGCGCTGATGCGGCTGAGGGTGCCGTGCTTGATTTCGAGAACTTCGGGCACGGCCTCTTCAATGTACTCGGCGTCCGCGACGGCCTCTTCGATGTCCTTGGCCGCCCAGAGGTTTTCCTTGAGCCGCTCGGTGGAGCCGGCCGGGAACAGCCCGGCGTCAACGAATTCGTCGGATTCCTTGAGGAGCCGCTCGTAGTTGCTTTGGGCGACTTCGGCGGAGACGTCGGCGAGGGCGACGCGGGCTCCGGCGAGGGCCAGGACCTGGGCGATCCCGCCGCCCATGTAGCCCGAACCGACGACGGCGATGTTACGTGCGCTCATGCGTTTTCAATTCCTTCCGAAGCTCCCTCGTAGGAGTGGATAGCGTCCACCTTTGCCGCGGACGCGGAGGTGTCATCAAAGCGGTGGCCCAGCCATTCGCCGACCAGTTTCTTGGCCAGTTCCAGTCCGATCACGCGCTGGCCGAGGGTSAGSACCTGSGCGTTGTTGGACAGGACGGMSCGYTCCACGGAGWAGCTGTCGTGGGCGGTGACGGCGCGGATGCCGGGGACCTTGTTGGCCGMGATGGCCACCCCCAGGCCCGTGCCGCAGATCAGCAGGGCCCGGTCGGCCTCGCCGGCGGCCACCTTGCGGGCGGCGGCGACGGCCAGGTGCGGGTAGGCGGTGCTGTCGTTGGCGCCGACCCCGACGTCCTCGACGGACGCGACCCGGGGGTCGGCCTCGAGGAGGTCGCGCAGGGCGTTTTTGTATTCGACGCCGGCTTCGTCGTTGCCGACGACGATCCGCCAGCCGGCGGGGGCCGTCTCGGTGGCGGTGGGATCTGTGGTGTTGGTCAAGGGAGTACTCCTTCAGCTGCGTTCAATGGAGGCGGCGTAGTCGGCGACCCGGCCGGCGATCAGGCCGAACGACACGGCGCCGGGGTCGGGGTGGCCCAGGCTCTTCTCCGCCAGCGGACGGGCCCGGCCCTTCTTGGGGCTGAGGGACGCGGTGGCCTCGGCGGCCTCGGCGGCCGCGTCGGCCGCGGTCCGCAGGCTGCTGGCCAGCCCGKCGCCGTCGTCGATYGCCYGGTKGAARACGTCGGCGAACGGCAGCAGCGCGTCCACCATGGTTTTGTCCCCGGCTTCGGCCTTGCCGAGGGTGCGGATGGCGTCGCGGAGGGCGGCGACGGCGGCTGCCGCGTCCGCCGGCGTGTAGGCGTCCTTGCTGCCCAGGGCCCGGCCGGCGGCGGCTACGGCGGCGCCCCACAGGGCCCCGGAGGTGCCTCCGGCGCGCTCGGCCCACTGCTCCCCGGCGGCGGTGAGGACTTCCTCCAGCCCGGCGCCGGCGGCGTGCGATTGTTCGGCGGCGGCGACGGCCGCGTCCACGCCCCGGCGCATGCCGATGCCGTGGTCCCCGTCGCCAGCGATGGCGTCAAGTTTCCCGAGGGCTTCCTCGTGTTCGATGACCACCGACTGGGCGACTTTCAGCACTCCCACGGCCGTGGCGGCGAGGGTGGCCGACGCCGGGGTGGCGGCCAACGCCGTGACCGCGTCGGCGCCGGCCGCGGCGGCCACGGTCCGGTGGGCCCGCGGGGCCAGGTTGCCTTTGCGGAACGCGGGGGTGTCGGCCGGGGCGGACCAGAAGGCCTCCAGCTCGGGATCCAGCCAGAACAGGGTCAGGGACAGGCCCGACATGTCCAGGCTGGTGACCAGTTCACCGCACTCCGGTTCCACGGTCTCCAGGCCGGCGGCGCTCAGGAGGGCCTCGATCTTGCCGAAGAGCACAAACAGTTCGTCGTATTTGACGGTGCCGAGGCCGTTGAGGATCGGCACCACGCGCCGGCCGGCCGTGTCGGGTTTGTCTTTCAGCAGCCCGTCCACCAGCAGGGCGGCCAGTTCGCTGGCCGTGGGCAGCGGCTGTTCGGAGATTCCGGGTTCGCCGTGGATGCCCAGGCCCACGGACATCATGCCCTCGGGCACCGTGAACAGGGGCTCCGCGGCGCCGGGCAGGGTGCAGCCGGCAAAGGCGACGCCGAGTGACCGGGTGTGGTGGTTGGCTTTGACCGCCAGCCGCTCCACCTCGTCCAGGTCCAGCCCGGCTTCGGCGGCGGCACCCGCGACTTTGAAGACGGTGAGGTCCCCGGCGATGCCGCGGCGCTTCTCGATCTCGGCGAGCGGGGCGCTGGCAATGTCGTCGGTGACCAGCACGGTGCGGGTCGGGATGCCTTCGGCGTTCAGCTTTTCCTGGGCCTGGCCGAAGTGCAGCACGTCCCCGGCGTAGTTGCCGTAGCTGAGCAGGACGCCGCCGCCGGTTTGGGCGGCTTTGGCCACGCGGTAGACCTGGCCCGCGGAGGGCGAGGCGAACATGTTGCCGCAGGCGCTGCCGGCGGCCAGGCCGGCGCCGACCAGGCCGGCGAAGGCCGGGTAGTGCCCCGAACCGCCGCCGATCACCAGGGCGACATGGTTGGCGGGGGTTTCGGTGGAGCGCACCACACCCC
>NZ_JBFTNO010000049.1:0-42353 GCF_056397525.1 Arthrobacter sp. 05L45_2
GGACAAGGCCGATCTGCACAGGATCCGGATGGAGGCGGCCCCGCTCCCCCGCCTGGACCTTGATAAGTACTCCGGCGTGATCGTCGGCGGCAGCCCCTTCACTTCCAGCGACCCCGCGGACGGGAAAAGCGCCGTCCAGCACCGGGTGGAGCGGGAACTAGCTGCTCTTCTGGACCGGATTGTGGCTGAGGACTTTCCCTTCCTGGGCGCCTGCTACGGCGTCGGCACCCTGGGCCTGCACCAGGGCGCTGTGATTGACCGGACATACGGCGAGGGGCTGGGCGGCGTCACCATCAGCCTGACGCAGGAGGGCCGGCAGGACCCGCTCCTGCGCGGCCTGCCGGAACAGTTCACGGCCTTCGTCGGCCACAAGGAAGCGTGCACCGTGCTGCCGCCCGGCGCCGTGCTGCTGGCAGGCTCCGCGGCGTGCCCTGTGCAGATGTTCCGGATCCGCGCCAACCTCTACGCCACCCAGTTCCACCCCGAACTCGACGCCGAGGGCCTGATCACCCGGATCGACATCTACCGGCACGCCGGCTACTTCCCGCGCGACTCGGCCGAGGACCTGATGGACGACGCCCGGCAGTTCAGCGCGACGGAGCCGATGAAGATCCTGCACAACTTCGCGGAGCGGTACGCCCGCTAGGGCCTTCGTGGAGCGGTACGCGCGCTAGGTAGTTAGTCCGGCGTGCCGGGCGCGCCGCCGTCGTACACCCGCACTGGTGTCCCGGCCCGTATCCCCGCGCCTGCCGCGACACGCAAATGCCCGGCGTGTTCAGCGAACACACCGGGCATTTTTCGCCAGCCAAGGCCGGAGCGTCAGGCTACGTTGTTCTCGTAGTCCAGGTCGCGGGTTTCCTTGCTTACGAACAGGGCGACCAGGGTCAGGACGGCCATAACGGTGAGGTAGACGCCCACCAGCACCGAACTGCCCTTGGCAGCTTCCCAGAGCCAGACGGCGATGAACGGTGCCACCGCAGCGCCCAGGATGCTGGAGAAGTTGTAGCTGATGGCCGAACCCGTGTAGCGGACGTTGGTCGGGAACAGTTCCGGCAGCAGCGCACCCATCGGTCCGAACGTCAGGCCCATCAGCGAGAAGCCGATGATCAGCAGGGCCATGGTGCCCACGAAGCCGCCGCTGAAGAGCGGAACGAACAGCAGGCCGAAGACGAAGATGCCGGCGGTGACCGCGATCAGCATCTTGCGTCGGCCGTACTTTTCAGCCAGCGGACCGGAGACGAGGGTGAAGATGCCGAAGAAGACGACGCCGGCAATCAGCATCCAGAGGAAGTCGTTGCGGGTGAACCCCAGGCCCGGGACGAAGGCGGCGGCTGCCGCATCGGTCATCGGCTTGCCGGCCTTCTCCGCGGCGGCCTTAGCGGCATCCAGGCTGGATGCGCGGGTGCCGTAGGTCAGGGTGAACGTGGTCATCAGGTAGAAGAGCACGTAGGTGGCCAGCATGATGAAGGTGCCCAGGATCAGCTGGCGCCAGCTGCTCTTGAAGACCCGGCCCAGGGGCAGCTTGGCGACCTCGTTGGACTCGATGACCTTGGTGAAGGCCGGGGTTTCGATCAGCTTCAGGCGGACGTACAGGCCGATGATGACCATCACGGCGCTGACCAGGAACGGCACACGCCAGCCCCAGGACTCGAAGGCCGCAGGGGTCAGTGTGTAGCTGAAGACCAGGAAGATCACGTTGGCGATGATGAAGCCGATGGGGGCGCCCAGCTGCGGGAACGTGCCGTAGATGGCGCGCTTGTTGGCCGGGGCGTTCTCGGTGGCGAGCAGGGCTGCGCCGCTCCATTCACCGCCGAGGGCCAGGCCCTGGGCGAAGCGCATGACCACCAGCAGGGCCGGGGCCCAGAAGGACCAGCCAGGGACGGTCGCCGTCGGAAGGCAGCCGATCAGGAAGGTGGCGATGCCCATGGTGAGCAGGGACGCCACGAGGGTGCCCTTGCGGCCGAACTTGTCACCAAAGTGGCCGAACACGATCGAGCCGAGCGGGCGGGCGATGAACGCGACGCCGAAGACGGCGAAGGAGCTCAGGAGCTGGGTGGTTTCGTTCTGGCCCGGGAAGAAGAGCTTCGGGAAGACCAGCACRGCGGCSGTSGCGTAGACGTAGAAGTCGTAGAACTCRAYSGWSGTGCCGATSAGGCTGGCGACGATCACGCGGCCGCGCGAGTTCACCTTCTTGGCAGGCGCCTGCTCCGTCGAAGTGGCAGTGGATGACATGTAGTGACGCTTTCATCGAGACCGGCTGGCGACCGCACAGGCTGCGCGGGGACGTCCGGCAAGGGAGTGGATATATGTCTGATAATAGTTCCCCCCGTCCAGTCAATGGACAAATGTTCCACTATTTGGACGCGGCGTGTCGTCCCGCGTCATGGACACCCCGACGGCGGCCTGCACTAACGCCTCACACCGTCACAAAAGCGCCGATAGCCAAACGTCACAGCACGTTAACAAAGCGCGAGCGTCCCGGAAACGCGGCCTCCCTAGTTTGGAGGGACACCTGAAGGAGGTCCCCGTGACTGTTGACCGCATTGCAGACGCCGCTACCGGTGTTTCCCCGAACCACAACGCCGGCCCCGACGGCGGCTCCGTACGCACCGCAGCCGGCGCCCCCGCACTGGAGTTCCGCCCGGGCCGCTGGATCGCCAACTGGGACGCCGAGAACAAAGCCCAGTGGGAGTCCGTGGGCCGCGGCATCGCACGCCGGAACCTGAACTGGTCCATCTTCGCCGAGTTCCTGGGCTTCGTGGTCTGGCAGCTCTGGTCCATTGTGGTGGTGCAGCTTCCCGCGGCCGGGTTCCGGTTCTCCACCAACGAGATCTTCTGGCTGATCTCCATGCCCAGCCTGGTGGGCGCCACCCTCCGGATCCCCTACACATTTATGGTCCCGCGCTTCGGCGGCCGGAACTGGACCATCGTCTCGGCCATGCTGCTGCTGGTCCCCTCGACCGGGCTGGCGCTGTGCGTCGCGAACCCCGGCACACCGTTCGGCGTGATGTTGCTGGTGGCCGCCCTGGCCGGGTTCGGCGGCGGCAACTTTGCCAGCTCGATGGCAAACATCACGTTCTTCTATCCGGCCCGCGAAAAAGGCTGGGCGCTGGGACTGAACGCCGCAGGCGGAAACCTGGGCGCCGCCGTCGCACAGCTCGCCGTGCCCGTGGCCATCACGGTCCTGGCCGCCGGGGCCGTGAACCTGCCGGTGGCCGGGCTGATGTGGATCCCGCTGATCCTGCTCGCCGCGTTCGGTGCATGGAAGTACATGGACAACCTGACCAGCGCCAAGGGTGACGTCGCGGGCTCACTGGCGGCGGTCAAGGAACCGCACCTGTGGGTCATGGCGCTGCTTTACATCGGCACCTTCGGTTCCTTCATTGGCTTCGCCGGAGTGTTCCCGAAGCTCATCAAGGACTACTTCCCGGCGTTCTCCACCTTCGGCGTCGGGACCGTGGCCCTGTCCCTGGCTTTCCTCGGCCCGCTGGTGGGATCGCTGGCCCGGCCCTACGGCGGCCGGATGGCGGACCGGCTCGGCGGGGCCCGGATGACCGTGACCGCGTTTGCGGCGATGGCGGTGATCACCCTGACCATGGTCTGGACCCTGCCGCTGGGCAACTTCTGGCTCTTCCTCGTCCTGTTCCTGGCCCTGTTCACCGCCAGCGGCTTCGGCAACGGCGCCACCTACCGGATGATCCCGGTGATCTTCGCCCTCCACAGCCGCGCCGCCCTGTCCGGGGCCAGCACGGTGGCCACACAGCGGCTGGCATCGTCGGCGCTGGGCCTGATCTCCGCGATCGGCGCCTACGGCGGATTTGTGATCCCGCAGGTCCTGAACGCCTCCAACACGGCCAGCGGATCCTACACACCGGCGTTCTACGGCTTCGTCGCCGCCTACGTGGTGATGCTGGCCGTCTGCTGGGCCTGCTACCTGCGCCCGGCCACCCGCCACGGGAAGGACCACGTCTAAATGGCCGACGGCGCCGCGACCCACTGCCCGTACTGCGCGCTCCAGTGCGCCATGACGCTGACCGTTCCGGCCGGAGCCGCCGGGGCTCTAACCCCCGGCGCGCCGGCGGACGCCCCGCCGTCGGACGCTCCACTGGAGGTCGCCGGACGGGACTTCCCCACCAACCGCGGCGGCCTCTGCCGCAAGGGCTGGACGTCGGCGTCGTTGCTGGGCCACGCCGGGCGCGTCACGGAGCCCCTCCTCAAGGGCCCCGACGGCGTGCACCGCCCGGTCAGCTGGGACGCGGCGCTGGAGCTCATCACGGCGGCCGTCACCCGCACCCGCGCCACGTACGGTCCGGACGCCGTCGGGGTGTTTGGCGGCGGCGGACTCACCAACGAGAAGGCGTACCAGCTGGGCAAGTTCGCCCGGCTGGCGCTCGGAACCTCCAGGATCGACTACAACGGCAGGTTCTGCATGTCCTYGGCGGCCGCGGCGGGGATGCGCGCCTTTGGCTTGGACCGGGGCCTGCCGTTCCCGCTGACGGACCTCGATACCGCCAGCACCATCCTGCTGCTGGGCTCGAACGTCGCCGAAACCATGCCGCCGTTCGTCCAGCACCTGCAGGGTGCCCGCGACGCCGGCGGCCTGATCGTCGTCGACCCCCGCCGGTCCGCGACCGCGGCCTTTACGGCCGACGGCGGCGGACTGCACCTGCAGCCGCTGCCGGGCACCGACCTCGCCCTGCTGCTGGGCCTCGCCCACGTGGTCATTCACGAGGGCCTCGCGGATGAGCTCTACGTCGCGTACCGGACCACCGGCTACGCGGCCCTGGCCCGCAGCGTCGCCCCGTTCTGGCCCGAGCGGGTGCAGACCCTGACCGGGATTCCGGCCGGGCTGCTGCGCGACACCGCCCGGCGGCTGGCCGACGGCGCGCGGCGGGGCGGCAGCTACATCCTCACCGGCCGCGGCGTGGAGCAGCACGTGGACGGCACGGACACCGCCACGGCCGCCATCAACCTTGCCCTGCTGCTGGGCCTGCCGGGCTCGGCGCGCAGCGGCTACGGCACCCTCACCGGGCAGGGCAACGGCCAGGGCGGCCGGGAGCACGGCCAGAAGGCGGACCAGCTTCCCGGCTACCGCAAAATCACCGACCCCGCTGTCCGCGCCCACGTGGCCGCAGTCTGGGGGGTGCCGGAGTCCGCCATTCCCGGCCCAGGACTCCCGGCCGTCCAGCTCCTGGCCTCGCTGGGACAGCCTGACGGCGTCCGCTGCCTCTTCGTGCACGGCGCCAACGTTGCGGTCTCCGCCCCGGACGCGAACGCGGTGATCGCAGGTCTGCGCAGTCTGGACTTCCTGGTGGTCTGCGACTTCTTCCTTTCCGAGACGGCCGCCGAGGCGAACCTGGTCCTGCCGGTGACCCAGTGGGCCGAGGAGGAAGGGACCCTGACCAACCTCGAGGGCCGGGTGCTGCGCCGCCGCCGGGCCATCGCTCCCCCGCCGGGCGTCCGCAGCGAGCTCTGGATCATGACCCGCGTCGCAGCGCTCCTGGAGGCGCCCTCAACGTTCAGCGAGGACCCGGAGACGGTGTTCGAGGAGCTCCGGCTCGCCTCGGCCGGCGGGCTGGCCGACTACTCCGGGATGGACTACGCCATGCTGGACCGCGGCGAGGAAGCCTACTGGCCCTATCCGGCCGGCAGTACGGGGACCCCCCGTCTCTTCCGGGACTCGTTCGCGCATCCGGACGGCCGGGCCGTGTTCACTCCGGTGGCGCCCCGCCGTCGCCCGTCATCTGCCGCGGAGTCAGGCACGTCGGGAGCGGCCGGGACGCCCATGACCCTGATCACCGGGCGGCTCCTGGAGCATTACCAGTCCGGCGCCCAGACCCGCCGCGTCCCGGCCCTGGCCGCCGCRCAGCCCGAGGCCCGGCTGCAGATCCATCCCGCCGCCGCCGCGGCCCAGGGCATCGCCGAGGGCGACGTCGTCGCCATAACCAATGGCCGCGGCGAAGTGCTCTGCCGGGCGGAACTGAGCACCACGATCCGGCCCGAAACGGTGTTCCTTCCCTTCCACTTCCCGGAGCTTGGAAGCGCCAACCGGCTCACCGAGGCGGCCACTGATCCCGTCTCCGGAATGCCTGAGTTCAAGACCAGCAACGTATGGGTACGGGCGGCCGCGGCTGGACTGCGCGCCGACGTGCCGCAGATGGAAGGTGCCCTGTGACGGAACGGATTGTGGTGGTGGGCTTCGGCCCGGTCGCGGCACGGCTGATCGACGAGCTGCTGCCGGCAGTGCGGGACGGATCCGTGGAACTGACTGTGGTCGGAGAGGAAACGGCGCCGGCCTACAACCGTGTCCTTGTGGCCGACCTCGGGGTGGGCCGGACCACGGCCGGCGCCCTGGCCCTCGCGGACGCGGCGGCCCTGGTTGCCGACGGTGTGGACGTCCGGCTCGGCGTCCGGGTCCGCCGGGTGGACCGGGCCCGGCAGCGGGTCGTGCTGAGCGATGGCACCTCCCCCGGGTACGAGCGCCTGGTTTTCGCCACCGGTTCCCGCCCYGTGATTCCCAATCTCACCGGGCTGAACCCGGACCCGACAGCCCCGGTGCTCCCCGCTGGCGTCACGGCGCTGCGGGACCTGGCCGACGCGGCAGCGCTGCAGGCCGCGGTGGCCGGCGGCAAGCGCGTGGTGGTGCTCGGCGGCGGAGTGCTCGGCCTGGAAACAGCGCTGGCCGCGGCCGAGGAGGGCGCCACCGTCACCGTGGTGCACAACGGCCCGCACCCCCTGGGCCGCAACATCGACCGCGGCGGCGGGGCCGTCCTTGCGGCGTCCCTGCGGAACTGCGGGGTGCGGGTGGCCGGCAACGCGCGCTCGGTTGCGGTGGAGACCGGGCMCGACGGCGGGTTCTCGGCGCTGCTGCTG
This sequence comes from Arthrobacter sp. 05L45_2, assembly GCF_056397525.1. Lineage (NCBI taxonomy): Bacteria > Bacillati > Actinomycetota > Actinomycetes > Micrococcales > Micrococcaceae > Arthrobacter > Arthrobacter sp. 05L45_2. The sequence continues at coordinate 6,874 of NZ_JBFTNO010000049.1, forward strand.
GCCGACGGTTCCGCGATCGACGGCGACCTGCTGGTGCTCTCCTGCGGYGTCCGGCCGCGGACCGAACTCGCAGTCGGCTGCGGCCTGTCCACCGCTGCCGGCATCCTGGTGGACCACCGGCTGCGGGCGCACCACGAGCCGCACATCTTCGCGATCGGCGACTGCGCCGAAGTCCGCTGCCCCGACCCCGACTGCCTCCCCTGCCGGACCGCCCGGGGCCCGTCCGGCCTGGTGGGACCGGGCTGGCGGCAGGCCGAATGGCTCGCCGGGTACCTTACTGCCCTGGCCTCCGGCGCCACCGCCGAGGCGGAAACCCTGGCGCCGCTGCCGGCCGAAAGGCCGGGGGTGGTGCTCCTGAAAGCCCGCGGGCTGACCATGGCGGTGGCCGGCGACGTCGCCGCCGAGCCGTGGGACGRGGACGCTTTGACGGCCGGCGCCGTGACCGGCCGGCCCCGGCTGCAGGTAGCCCAGTGGTCCGATCCCGAGCACGGCCGGTACGTCAAGATGACCACCCGCGCCGGGGTGCTGGAGGGCCTGGTGGCAGTGGGCATGCCGCGCACTGCGGCCGAGCTGGTGCAGTTGTTCGAACGCGGAGCGGAACTCCCCGCGGACCGGTCGCTGTTGCTGCGCCTGGACGGGCCGGACCAGGAAACGGCTGCCACGGCCGACCCGGAACGGACCGTGTGCCGGTGCGCCGGGGTGAGCGGCGCGGCCATTGCCGGCGCGGTGACCGGCGGGTGTGGGACGGTGGCCGAGGTCTCCGCGTCCACCCGCGCCGGGACCGGCTGCGGCGGCTGCCATGGGGACATCAAGGGGATTATCGAGAAGCACTTCCAGGGCGCACCCGCCTAGGCGGGCGAACTCGCCTAGGAAGGGCCCGGGCGGAAGTGGTGCCGGCTAGAACGGGTTCAGCAGCCGGTCCACGAACTRCCGGGTGCGTTCCTCGCGCGGGTCGCGGAGCACCGTGTCCGGGTGGCCGCGTTCCACCACAACGCCGCCGTCCATAAAGATGACCTCGTCGGCCACCTCACGGGCGAACGCGAGCTCATGGGTGACCACCACCATGGTCCAGCCCTCGTCCGCGAGTTCCTTGATGACCGTCAGGACGTCGCCCACGAGCTCCGGGTCCAGCGCCGACGTCGGCTCGTCAAAAAGCAGAAGCTGCGGCCGGAGGGCCAGTGCGCGGACGATGCCGACGCGCTGCTGCTGGCCGCCGGAGAGTTCAAAGGGGTAGCTCTTTTCCTTGTCGGCGAGCCCCACCCGGGCCAGCAGCTCGCGCGCCTCCTGGGCGGCCTCGGCTTTGGGCCGCTTCTGCACCTGGACCGGGCCCTCGATGACGTTCTCCAGGACGGTTTTGTGCGGGAACAGGTTGTAGTGCTGGAACACCATCGCGCTGCGGTCCCGCATGGCCGCCAGCTGCTTCTTGGACACGGCCGCGGAAAAGTCCACGGTGAGGTCACCGGTAAACGCGACCACGCCGCCGTCGGGCACTTCGAGTCCGTTCAGGCACCGTAGGACCGTCGTCTTGCCCGAGCCCGAGGGCCCGATCAGGGTGACCACCTCGCCCCGGCGCACGGTGACGTCGATGGATTTGAGGACCTCGTGGTCGCCGAAGGCCTTGCGGAGTCCGCGGACTGAAAGCAGCGGCGCGGAGTCCGGGAGACCGGCGTCGGGCTGGCCGGATTCAGTGGGCGACATAGCGGTCCAATCTCTTCTCGAGGACGGACTGTCCGCCGGCGAGGACCAGGCAGATGATCCAGTAAATGACGGCCGCTTCCAGGTACAACAGCATAAATTCCTGGCTGAAGGCGGCCACCTGCTGGGCCTGGCGGAACAGCTCGGTTACCAGGATCAGCGATGCCAGGGAGGTGTCCTTGACCAGGCTGATGAACGTGTTGGACAGGGGCGGGACCGAGACCCGCGCGGCCTGCGGGAGGATGATCCGGATCAACGACTGGCGCCGGGACATGCCGATGGTGTGCCCGGCCTCCCACTGGCCCTTCGGGACAGACAGGATGGCGGCCCGGATGACCTCGGCCGCGTAACCGCCCACGTTCAGGGAGAAGGCGATGATCGCGCTGGGCCACGGGTTGATGGTGACCCCGATGGACGGCAGCCCGTAGAAAATCACGAACAGCTGCACCAGCAGTGGCGTCCCGCGGATCACCGAGATGTAGACCCGGGCGATCGCGGACAGGACCGGGTTCCGGCTGAGYCGCATCAGGGCGACCATGAGGGCCAACAGCAGCCCCAACGCGAAGGAGGACAGCGCCACGGGGATGGTGCCGGTGATGGCGCCGGAGAGGATGGGGCCCAGGGAGCCCCAGACGAGGTCCCAGTTCACCGTCATGGCGTTGCGCTGCGTTCTTCGGCGGTCTCCATCGGGTTACTTGGAGATGTCGGCGTCGAAGTACTTCTGCGAGATCTTCTTGAGGGTGCCGTCGGCCTGGAGTTCGGTGAGGGCCTTGTCGACGGCGGCGGACAGGCTGGTTGATCCCTTGCGGAAGGCGAAGGCGCTGAGCGACTTGTCGGTGGTTTCGGCGGCGATCTTGATGCTGTCGTCGTGTGCCGTCTTCTGCTGGTCAAGGTAGGTGAGCTTGTCGTTGATGGTGGCGTCCACCCGGCCCTGCTTCAGCAGCGTGATCGCCTGGGCCCAGCCCTCGACGGACTGCACGTTGGCACCGCTCTTCTGGGCCAGCTTGTACCAGTTGCTGGTCAGCGACTGCGCCGTGGTCTTGCCCTTGAGGCTGTCGAACGAGGTGATGTCGGAGTTGTCGGACTTCGTGACGATCACACCCGTGCTCACGGTGTACGGGGTGGAGAATTCGTACTTCGCCTTGCGCTCATCAGTGATGGACACCTGGTTGGCGACGACGTCGAACCGCTTGGCTTCGAGGCCGGCGAAGATGGCGTCGAACTGGGTCTCCTGGAACGACGGCTTCACGCCGAGCTTGCCGGCGACGGCGGTGATGACCTCGACGTCGTAGCCGGTCAGTTCGCCATTGCCGTTGGCGTGGAAAGAGAACGGCTTGTAGGTGCCCTCGGTGCCGACGCGGAGAACGCCGGCGCTCTTGACGTCGCTCAGGGAGGTGTCCGGACCGCCGGCCGGCGCCGAGCTGGCGGGGGTGGTGGACGCCGACCCGCACCCGGCCAGGGCCAGTCCTGCAGCTGCAATCAGGCCGATGACGGAAAGTCGTGTGCGCTTCATGATGGTCCTTCGTCCAGGCGCCCTTACCGGCTCGCCAGCTTAGCCGCAGGGCGGCATTCCTACCTGCGACGATAGCAAGTTCGCCCGTCGATGGAAGACCCTGAATGACGGCATGTGACGCGCGGGCGTGAGACGGAGTTGACGGGGGCCGGGATTCCCGCGTTACCCGCGCGAACGCCCTCCGTCGGGAGGACCTGCTGGCCGATGCCCCGCCGGAGTGAGGGTGCTGGCAACCACGGCGAGGGCGATCTTGGGGCTTTGCAAAGCGCCCAACTCGGCTAGGCCGAAACCCTGTCAAGCACATCTCAAGTAGATGCTCCAGGCCGAGGTCTGACGTCGTAAGTAGCTCGTGCGTGTCGGGTCAAAGGGCACCATCTCCCTCTAATACATTCAATGTATGTATCCGATGGATGGCAGCGCCCCTGACAACTTCTCCGGAGTCGACTATGCGGCTCTCGTGAGCGCCGCTCAGATATACGACGAGCGGAAGCTTGAGGGCCAAGTGGCCAAGGTCGTTGAGGACTTCTTTGAGTCGCGTGGGGTGCCAACCCGCCGCTGCCTCATTGGCGGTTTGGGCGCCGCCGCGGGCGGCCCATGGATGGATGTGTACCTGTGGGTTCAAGAAAATTGGGAAGCCTTGCAGAAGATCGCGTCCGCTGCGATTGGCTTCGCCCTAGGAGTCACCGCCAAGTGGAGGGCGGTCAGGAAGAAGCTCGACAACAAAGTTCTCGACCGACACGTACCTACGGTCGTTCTTGAACTCGGCGCTCGCACGAAAGGCACGGGCCCAGGTTTGGATGGGGAGGCCTCGCGATCCTTCAACAGCCTCTTGAGGCTGGTGCCTGCTCTTGACGAGTCCCTTCGCACTCAGTTTCCCAGCCAGAAGTTCTCCGTGCGCGTTCTTGGCGCTTCGGAGCAGAACGCGGGTCGTGACGCGCTTTTCAAAGCCGGGGGCATAACCGACTCGGACGTTGCTAGGGTTCTGCGCTACTTCGGGAAAATAGAGCGCCAGCCCGATACGGGCACCGTCCTGCTCTATCGACAGTTTGGTTTCATTACTCGGCTGCGGCGTGCGCGAGGCCTCTCCGAGAGCACGAGTCTCATGATGGGAACCAATCCTTGATGGGCCAAGAATCCTTGCACATCCCGGCTCATTATCGGGCTCACTAAAGGAGGTAGTAGGCTCTGCTGGAATCTGACCGAAGGCAGTCGAGCCTGTTCGGCAGGCTGATTAGGCAGGTATTTGGGGATGCTTCGAAGGGCCGACAATGTCACCTACTCGCTGGAGCGAGTCAACTTCCTGACCGGGCGGGGGCGGGCCGTGCTTGCAATTGGTAGGAGCGTCTATGAACTAGGCAAGTGGACCCGTGAAGAATTTGCCGAGCGTCTAGACTTCCAACGGAGACGCCCGCTGAGGATCACCACCATAGGCGGTAGACGCTATTGGATGTTCGCGAACCGGATGTACTGGGAAAATGACGGGCTTACTGCTGACGAAGTACACGCCCTGGCGGTAACTCGACAGCAGCGTTCCAGGCAAACTATCGACCGGGCCCAAGCCACTGTCGCCATGGGGGCCACGCCACGGAGTTCCTCAGTTCGGCGGGCTATTCCCGATGATCTGAAGCAGTACATCTGGACTCGCGATGAGGGTCGATGCCGGTCCTGCGGATCAACAACCGAGCTGCAGTACGACCACATCATTCCGCTCAAGATGGGCGGGAGTAGTAACGCTGAGAATCTCCAGGTACTTTGTGGGCCATGCAACCGTTCAAAGTCTGCTGGGCTTACTACCCGTCGGTGACAGGGACGCCCAGGAGGCGACGCCCTTCAAAGGACAATGTACTCGGCGATCCGGGCGGTCTGGCCCTCCACCGTTCCGTACGGAATGTATACGTTGGCCATGCCCCACTGTCTTCGCGGCCCATGGCGGGGTGCTAGGGCCGAATGTCACGGCCCCGGGCCGCACCGCAACTACATGTGGACGTGCAGGCGCCGGGCGGCCTCGGAGATGGAGCCGCTCAGTGACGGGTACACGGTGAAGGTGCTGGCGACGTCGTCGACGTGCAGCTTCTGCGTGACGGCCAGCGAGATCGCGAAGATCAATTCGGAGGCGTTCGGGCCCACCACAACGCCGCCGATCACTGTTCCGGAGCCCTTCCGGGCGAAGATCTTGATGAAGCCGTCCTTGTGGTTGCGCATCTTGGCGCGGGCGTTGCTCTTCAGCGACAGCTTGACCACGGTGCCCTGGTACTTGCCGGAATCGATCTCGGCTTCAGAGACACCCACGTTGGCGATTTCGGGCGAGGTGAAGATGTTCGACGCCACCTGGTGCAGCTTCAGCGGGGTGACACTGTCGCCCAGGAAGTGCGCGATCGCGATCCGTCCCTGCATGGCCGCGACCGAAGCCAGGGCCAGCACGCCCGTGCAGTCGCCGGCAGCGTAGATGTTCGGGGCTGTGGTGCGGGAGACGCCGTCGACCTTGATATGGCCGCTCTCGGTCAGCGCCACGCCGGCTTCCTCGAGGCCGATGCCCGCGGTGTTCGGGATGGAACCGACGGCAACCAGGCAGTGACTGCCGGTGACCTTGGAGCCGTCGCCGAGGGTGACCACAACGCCGTCGTCCGTGCGCTCCACGGTCTCGGCGCGGGCCCGGGACAGCACCTTCACGCCGCGGCGTTCGAAAACGCCCTCGAGGACCTCGGCGGCGTCCGTGTCCGAGCCGGGCAGCACCCGGTCACGGGAGGAAATCAGGGTGACTTTGGAGCCCAGGCCGTTGTAGGCGGAGGCGAACTCGGCGCCGGTAACGCCGGAGCCCACCACGATCAGTTCCTCGGGAAGCTCGTCCAGGTTGTAGATYTGCGCCCAGTTCAGGATGCGCTCACCGTCGGGGCGGGCCGTGGGCAGCTCGCGCGGGTGGGCGCCGACGGCGAGGAGGACGGCGTCGGCTTCGATCGTCTCGGTACCGTCGGCGGTGAGGACCTCGATGGTGTGGCTGTCCAGCATCCGGCCGGAGCCCAGCAGGATGCGCACACCCTGGCCCTCCAGGCCCTTCTGGATGTCGGAGGACTGCTGCCGGGCCAGGCCGAGGAGGCGGTCGTTGATGTGTTTCAGGTCCGCCCGCATCGTCGGGGTGCAGTCTCCGCCGTCGAGGTCGAACTTGACGCCCAGCTCCCCTGCCTCGCCAACGCGGGTCATGAGGTCCGCCGTCGCGATCAGGGTTTTGGAGGGCACAACGTCGGTCAGCACGGCGGATCCGCCGAGTCCCGCGCGCTCAATGATGGTGACCTGCGCTCCCAGGGAGGCGGCAACGCTGGCGGCTTCATAGCCGCCAGGACCTCCGCCGAGAATTGCGATACGGGGTGCGTTGAAATCGGGATGCGTAGTCACAATCATCCATTCTCCATCATCCGAACCGGCGCCACCAATAAAGGTGCTGGGCAGCGCGGGACCGGCACGGTAGCTTGTACCAGTGAGTAATACAGAATTCCTGAACACGGACCCCTTCGACGCCGCCCGCGCGGCCGCGGACTACATTGCCTCGGAGACCGGCGTTGACAGCCACGACGTAGCACTGGTGCTCGGCTCGGGCTGGGGCGACGCCGCCGAACTGATCGGCGAGACCACCGCCACCCTGTCCGCGGACGAGGTCCCCGGCTTCTCCTCCCCCTCCGTAGTGGGCCACGTGGGCACCATCCGCTCGGTGCTGACCCGCGAAGGCAAGCGCGCCCTCGTCCTGGGCGCCCGCACGCACTACTACGAGGGCAAGGGGGTCCGCGCGGTGGTGCACGGCGTGCGCACCGCAGCGGCTGCCGGCTGCAAGACCCTGGTCCTGACCAACGGCTGCGGCGGCCTGAATGAGGACTGGGCGCCCGGCACCCCCGTGCTGATCAGCGACCACATCAACCTCACCGCCACGTCACCGCTCGAGGGCGCCACGTTCGTGGACCTCACCGACCTCTACTCCTCGCGGATACGCGGACTGGCCCGCGAGGTGGACCCCAGCCTGGACGAGGGCATCTACGCCCAGTTCACCGGCCCGCACTACGAAACCCCCGCCGAGGTGCAGTACGCCAAGCGGATCGGGGCCTCGCTGGTGGGTATGTCCACCGCCCTTGAAGCCATCGCGGGCCGCCACGCCGGTATGGAGGTCTTCGGCATCTCCCTGGTGACCAACCTCGCGGCCGGCATCAGCCCGGTGCCGCTGAGCCACGCGGAGGTCCTCGAGGCCGGCCAGGCCGCCGGCCCGCGGATCTCCAAGCTGCTCGCGGAGATCATCGCCAAGCTCTAGGACACGTCAGCCGGGGGCTGCCGTTCGGGGGCTCCTAATCAGGGGCCCCTGTTCGGGGGCTCCTGTCCGGCGGTTCCTGTCCGGGGGTCAGCCGGCGGCGAGGTGCCGCACAGCCTTGTCCCGGTCCCCGGGCAGCCGGCGGTCCATGGAATCGGCGATCCCGGCGATGGTCTGCCGGGCCAGGGCCTGCCGCCACGCCAGCTCCGCCTGCCGCATGGTCTGCGAGATCAGGCACGTCCGCATAAAATTCTCCTGCCTGTCTGCTTCCGGCGCATCACCCAGGATCGCCTCACAGCGGAACGCCGGCTCCTGGCCCTCGAGCGCCAGGACCACATCCAGCACCGTGATGTTCTCGGGTCTGCGCGCCAGGTGGAATCCGCCGCGCGGGCCGGAGACCGAGGTCAGGATCCCGGCGCGCACCAGGGCCTGGAGCTGCTTGTTCAGATACGCTGCAGGAAGTTTGTAGTAGGCGGCCAGCCGGGCGCTGTTCACGGCCTCCCCGGGCGGAGTCCAGGACATGTTGACGCACGAGTGCACGGCCCATTCCACCCCACGGCCCATTTTCATATTCCAGACGTTACGTGTCCGGAAAATTGGGTGTCAATGACCCGAACCCCCGCCGCCGAACTCCTGCGCGGATCCTTCGCCGGCCCTGCGCCGCGCCGCCCGGGAATCGCTCCGGCGGGGCCAGTGTGATGGAACTGTGAGGCGGGACCGCGCTTGTCGGCGCGCGCCCGCCCCGGGTTTGGCGCTAGTTTGGTACCCATGACGTCTTCCGATGCCGCATTGACCCAACTCCTCAGCGACGCCCGGGCCTGGGCTGCCCAGGATCCGGATCCCGCCACCGCGGCCGCCCTGGCCGAGCTGGTCCGCCTCGCCGACGAGGGGACGGCCGGGGCCCGGCAGGAACTTGCGGACAGCTTCAGCGGCACGCTCCAGTTCGGCACCGCCGGCCTGCGCGCGGCCCTCGGACCGGGACCGAACCGGATGAACCGCGTGGTGGTGCGCCGCGCCGCCGCCGGGCTCGCCGCCTTCCTGGCCGACGCCGTCGCGAAAGCCGCCCCCGGAACCACACCACGCGCCGTCGTCGGCTACGACGCCCGCTACAACTCGGACATCTTCGCCGAGGAAACCGCCGCGATCTTCACGGCCGCCGGGATCGACACGTTCCTGATGCCCGCGGCACTGCCCACTCCCCTGCTCGCCTACGCGGTCCGCGCCCTGGACTGCGACGGCGGCGTTATGGTCACGGCCAGCCACAACCCGCCGCAGGACAACGGCTACAAGGTCTACCTCGGCCGGCACGCCGTGGAGGAAAGCGGACGCGGCGCCCAGATCGTGGCGCCCTACGACRCCCTGATCGCCGCCCGCATCGACGCCGTCGGTGAACTGGACTCGATCACCCTCGCCGGGCAGGGCTGGACGGTCCTCGACCCGTCCATCGCCGACGACTACCAGGCCGCCGTCGCCGCCCTGGCCCTCCCGGAGCCGTTCCCGGCCCGCGACCTCAAAATTGTCCTGACCCCCATGCACGGGGTGGGGGGCGAAACCGCGGTCGCCGTGCTTAATGCCGCCGGCTTCGCCGATGTCACGCTGGTCGCCGAGCAGGCAGACCCGGACCCCGACTTCCCCACTTCAAGTGGATTGCCCGCGTGCCGGGGCTGCTCTACGGCTACGAGGAAGCGCTGGGTTACTGCGTGGCGCCCTCATTGGTGCGGGACAAGGACGGCATTTCGGCCGCCGTCCTCATCGCCGAACTCGCCGCAGCCGCGAAGGCCGAGGGCAAGACCATCTTCGACACCCTGGACGAGCTCTACCTGGTGCACGGCCTGCACGCGAGCGACCAGCTCAGCATCCGGGTSGCSGACCTGGGCYTGCTGGACGCCATGATGAACCGGCTGCGCGTGAGCCCGCCGGAATCGTTCGGCGGATCCGCCGTCGAGACCGCCGCGGACCTGGCCGAGGGCAGCGAACAGCTGCCGCCCACCGACGGACTGCTCTACCTGACCAGGGACCGCACCCGCGTCATCATCCGCCCGAGCGGCACCGAACCCAAACTCAAGTGCTACCTCGAGGTGATCCGCAGCGTCGGTTCCGCCGCGGAGCTGCCGGAGGCCCGGCTCGAGGCCCGGGCCGCCCTGGACGGGGTCCTGGCCGACGTCCGCGAGGCGCTGGGGCTCTAGAGCTCCACCTCGACGTACCCGTCCGCGATCCGGGCGGGAAACGTGCCAAGCCGCAGTTCCGGGTTGCCGAGGCACTCCCCCGTCGCGAGGTCGTAAACCTCCTTATGCAGCGGTGAGGCCAGCGTCGGGCGGGCGCCGCGGGACCCGGTGATTCCGCGGGCCATCACGTGCGCACCGGTGGCCGGGTCGGCCTGCTCGACGGCGAAAACCTCACCGGCGGCGGTGCGGATCAGGGCCACTTGGCGTCCGGCGATCAGCGCCGCCTCACCCCAGCCGGGCTCGAGGTCCTCGACGGAACAAACGCGGTGCCAGGCCGTCCCGCCGTCGCCCGCGATGCGCTCCACAAAACTGCGGGCAGCGCTTTCCAGTACGGCTGTCATCTGATGCCCCTCTCAAAGGTCCCGGCCACGGCTGCGGCCATGCCTCCACGCTAGGACCGCGGTGTTTCAACGGCGTGCGGCCAATGTGTCCGGCCGGTAAAAGAGACCTCACGCCGCCGGAAATGTATCCGTGATGCAGAAGTTAAGATGACGAAACAAAAGGGAAACTGACGCGAAACTGCGGCTCCCTAGGCTGAACGGACCAGCTGATGGACCCGCTGAACTCACCTGCAGATCAGCACAGCTGGCTTTGAACCGTTGCAGCGCACCGCCTGCGGCCCAACGAAAGGCCACCCGTGACCGGACAGACCGCCAGCCCCGAGAACGAAAGCCCCCGGGCTTCCCGGCAGACCCCCCGCCGCGTCGTCGTCGCCGGCGGCGGCCCCGCCGCGCACCGCTTCGCCGACGCCATGCATGCCCGCGGACTCGACGGCTGGCACGTCACGGTCCTCACCGAGGAAACGCACCTCCCCTACGACCGGGTGGCGCTCAGCAAGGCACTCACGGACTCCACAGTGGACCTCACGCTCGGCAGCGCCTCGATGTGGGACCACGACGCACTGGAGCTGCGCAGCGGCGAGCGCGTCACCGGCATCAACACCACCGCCCGCACCGTGGAAACCGCCGCCGGCACGGTGTACCCGTATGACGAGCTGGTGGTCGCCACCGGCTCGGATGCCGCCCGCCTGCCCATCCCGGGCGCCGAACACACCCACGTCTACCGCACGCTGGAGGACGTCTGGGCCATCAACCAGGCAATCGCCGGCCTCACTGCCAAGCTCGGCCGCAAAGTCAACGCGGTCACCATCGGCGGCGGCCTCCTGGGACTCGAATCGGCGGCCGGCACCGAACAGCTCGGCGCCACCCCGATTGTCATCAACGGCTCCCCGTGGCTGATGAACACCCAGCTGGACGAGGGCGCCGGCCAGGCGCTCGGCCGCCTCATCGAGGCCAAGGGCTTCACCGTCCACGGCGGGGTGTTCCCCTCCGAGGTCCTCKCCGACGACGACGGCCAGGTCACCGGCGTCCTGATGGCCGACGGCCGGATCATCGACGCGGACATCGTGATCGTGGCGATCGGCGTCAAGCCGCGCGACGAGCTGTTCCGCGCCCCCGAAGGCACCGCCGGGCAGTTCCAGCTCGGCCCCCGCGGCGGGGTGGTGATCGCCGAGGACTGCTCCACCGAGGTTCCCGGCATCTGGGCAATCGGTGAGGTCGCCAACTTCGGCGGGATGTGCCTGGGCCTCGTGGCCCCGGCCAACACCATGGCCGAGATCGTGGCGGACCGGCTGCACGGCGGCGACGCGACCTTCCCCGGCTTCGACACCGCCACCAAGCTCAAGCTCTCCGGCGTCGACGTCGCCAGCTTCGGCGACGCGTTCGCCCGGACCGAGCACGCCCTCGAAATCGTCTACGCCGACCCCGCCCGCGGCGTTTACCAGAAGATCGTCACCACGGACGACGCCAAAACCCTCCTCGGCGGCATCTTCGTCGGCGACGCAGGGCCCTACACGTCCCTGCGCCCCATGCTGGGCCGCGAACTGGCCGCCGAACCGGGCGCGTACCTCACCGCGGCCGGCGGCGGAAACGCCCCGGAAACCGAACTGCCGGACGACGCCATCCTGTGCTCCTGCAACAACGTGGCCGCCGGAACCATCCGGGACACCGTCAACGGCTGCGGGAGCTGCGACGGCAACGCCCCGGTCCGGGAACTCGGCGAACTGAAAGGCTGCACCCGCGCCGGCACCAGCTGCGGTYCCTGCGTGCCGATGCTCAAGAAGCTGCTGGAGACCGAGCTGACCAAATCCGGCGTCGAGGTCTCCAAGGCACTCTGCGAACACATTGAACTGTCCCGCCAGGAACTCTTCGAGACCATCCGCGTCCTGGAACTAACCTCCTTCGAGGAGATCATGGCCAAGTACGGCACCGGGGCCGGCTGCGACATCTGCAAACCGACCATCGCCAACATCCTGGCCAGCCAGAACAGCGCCTACGTCCTGGACGCCGGCCGCGGCACCCTGCAGGACACCAACGACCGCGCCCTGGCCAACATGCAAAAGGACGGCACCTACTCGGTGGTCCCGCGGATCGCCGGCGGCGAGATCACCCCGAAGAAACTCGGAGTGATCGCGGCGGTGGCCGAGGAATACGGCCTCTACACCAAGATCACCGGCGGCCAGCGGATCGACATGTTCGGCGCCCGGCTGGAGCAGCTGCCCGAAATCTGGAAGGTGCTGGTGGACGCCGGCTTCGAATCGGGCCAGGCCTACGGCAAGAGCCTGCGCACCGTAAAGTCCTGCGTCGGTTCCACCTGGTGCCGTTTCGGCGTCCAGGACTCGGTGGCCATGGCCATCCGGCTGGAGCTGCGCTACCGCGGCCTCCGCAGCCCGCACAAGCTGAAGATGGGCGTCTCCGGCTGCGCCCGCGAATGCGCGGAGGCCCGCGGCAAGGACGTGGGCGTGATCGCCACCGCCGACGGCTGGAACCTGTACGTGGGCGGCAACGGCGGAGCCACCCCGGCGCACGCCCAGCTGCTGGCCAAGGACCTCGACGACGAGACCCTGATCAAGTACATCGACCGCTACTTTATGTACTACATCCGCACCGCCGACCGCCTGCAGCGCACCGCACGCTGGCAGGAAGAGCTCGACGGCGGGATCAGGCACGTCGAGGACGTGGTGGTACACGACACCCTCGGCATCGCCGAGGACCTTGAGGCCGCCATGGCCAACCACGTGGACACCTACGTCGACGAATGGGCCGACACCCTCAAGGACCCCGAGCGCCTGCGCCGGTTCCGGTCCTTCGTCAACGCCCCGGACCAGAAGGACGACTCCATCACCTTCGTCCCCGACGAACGCGGCCAGATGCGCCCCGCCACGGCCGCGGAAAAGGCACAGCAGCCGGTCCTGATCGGGGCCTCCATTCCCGTCCGCAGCGCCTCCGCGGACCTGCCCGACGAGAACGAGGTATAACCATGCAGCTCAGCATCGACCCCGCCGGACGCGACGTGCTTGTCACCGGCTCCGACGACGCCGCCCGGCAGGCCGTGCGCCGGTACGCCGCGGCCGGCGCGGTGGTCCACCGCCAGCGCACCCCGGAGGGCACGGTCCTCGACGGACCGCCGCCCGCACGCCCGTTCCTGGTCGCCGCCGTCGACGACGGCCGGCCCGGCTGGGAGCCCGTCCTGGACCGGTACCGCGCCGCCGGCGTCCCGGTCGCCGCCGAGTCGGCAGCCGGCCCGGCAGGACACGTCACGCTGGTGGGCGGCGGACCCGGCACCGCCGAGCTGCTGACCGTCGCCGCGGTCGACGCGCTGCGGGACGCCGACGTGGTCTTCTACGACCGGCTGGCCCCCTACCAGGAACTGGCGTCCCTGACCTCCGCGGAACTTGTGGACGTGGGCAAGAAGCCCGGCCACCACAAAGTCAGCCAGGCCGACATTGAAAAGCTCATGGTGGACAGTGCGCTGGCCGGCCACAACGTGGTCCGGCTCAAGGGCGGGGACCCGTACGTGTTCGGCCGCGGCGGCGAGGAGGTCGCGTCCTGCGTGGCCGCCGGGGTTCCGGTCCGTGTGGTGTCGGGGGTGACCAGCGCCATCTCGGTGCCGGCCGCCGCCGGGATCCCGGTCACGCACCGCGAGGTCAGCCACATGTTCACAGTGGTTTCCGGCCACGCCCCGCTGACCGGGGACGAACTGCAGCACCTGGCCGGACTGGGCGGCACCATTGTGGTCCTGATGGGCATCGGCACCCTGCACCACCTCGCAGCGGGCCTCCGGCGAGCAGGGATGCGCGCCGATATGCCCATGGCCGTCGTCGAACGCGGTTACCGGCCCGGGCAGCGCACCACCATCGCCGAACTGGGCACCATCACTGCGGCGGCCGCGGGCTGCAGCAACCCCGCGGTCCTGGTCATCGGCGAGGTCGTAAAGGTGGCCGAGGCCAACCGGAGCTGCGCCGAAGCGGACCTGGGCCGGCTCGCCGCGTCCCTGGTGGGGGCGTGAGCGCCGTGGGTGCGCTGGACGCCCTGGTCGACACCGCAGAGGCACCCGCCGGAAAGGCCGAACTGCCGCTGCAGGGATTCCGGATCGGGGTCACCTCGCACCGCCGCTCCCAGGACCTGATCGAGGCCCTGGAACGGCGCGGCGCGGAGGTCCTGCACGCCCCGGCGCTGAAGATCGCCCCGGTCCAGGAGGACCTCCGGCTGATCGAGGACACCCGCGCCATCATCGAGGCCCGGCCGGAGCTCTGCATCGCCACCACCGCCTACGGCATGCGCCGCTGGTGCGAGGCGGCGGACACCTTCGGCATCGGCGAGCAGCTGCTGGAGACTCTCTCCGCGACCCGGATGTTTGTCCGCGGGCCGAAAGCGCGGGGCGCCGTGCGTGCCGCCGGGCTCGCCGACGTCGGGATCAGCAGCGACGAGACCACGGCCACGCTCGTGGACATGCTGCTGGCCGAGGGGGTGCGCGGCAAGACCGTCGCCGTGCAGCTGCACGGCTACACCGATGTCCGCCAGCTGGAACGCCTCCGGATGTCCGGCGCGCACGTTATGACGGTCACCCCGTACCGCTGGGTCAAACCCGACGGCGCCGACCGGCTGCCGAAGCTGATCGAGGCGGCCTGCAGCGGCAACCTGGACGTGCTGACCTTCACCAGCGCCCCCGCCGTGGACGCGCTGTGGAGCACCGCGCACGAGATGGGCCTCTACAAGCAGCTGGTGGAAAGCCTCAAGTCCACTGTGGCCACCGCCGTCGTCGGCCCCATCACCGCCCAGCCGCTGGTCGACGCCGGCGTGCAGCCGCTCATCCCGGAACGGTTCCGGATGGGTGCCCTCATCCGGCTGGTCAGCGAACATCTGGCCCTGAACCACGTGCGGCGCCTGGACACCAGCAGCGGGGCGGTGGAGCTGCGTGGCCGTTCCCTCCGGATCGACGGCGAGGCCGTGGAACTCGCCCCGGCGCCGCTGCTCCTGCTGCGTGCCCTCCTCGGCGCCGGCGGGGCCGTCCTGTCCCGCGAGGCCCTCTCGGACCTGCTGGAACTGCGCGGGTCCGTCCATGCGCTGGATATGACAGTCAGCCGGCTCAGGTCCTCCCTGCCGGACGGCAGCCTGGTGGAAACAGTGGTGAAACGCGGGTACCGGATCCGCGTGTGACCCACGGCATTACCAGCTGGTAACAACTGGCGAACGGCCGGGCTAAATACTGCAACAGCCCGGTAACCTGCGCGAAAAAACAGCCTCCTACGCTGGGGAACATCAAGAACACGGGCCACAACCAGCGGCCCGCCAGCGAAAGGGCCAGCACATGTCCGTTACCGAAGCCACCGCCACGCCGTCCGCCACTTCCCAGACCCGGCCGCGGATCGTGATCGCCGGCGCCGGGCCCGCGGCGCAGGCACTGGTCCGCCAGCTCACCCGCACACCGTTCGCCGGCGGCATCACGGTTCTCAGCAACCGGGACGACGCCCCTGAAGAACTGCTGGAACTGGCCGCGCTGCCCCAGGTTTCGGTCCGCTTCGGCCAGCCGGCCAGTTTCATCGACGCCGCGGCGCAGCGCGTCACAACGGCGGACGGCATGGAATTCGGCTACGACCAGCTGGTGATCGCAACCGGGTCCGCGCCCGCCCAGGCCCCGATCGAAGGTGAGGGCCGCTGCCTGAGCTACTCCACCATCGATGACGCGACCCGGCTGGGCGACGCCGTCAAGGATGTCACCCGGGTCCTCGGCCGGCGGCCGCTAGGGATCCTGGTGGGGACCGGAACGGCCGCGGGCCAGGCCGAGGCGGTGCTCAGGGCCCGCGGGGTGCGGCCCGTCCGCACCACCCTCCGGCCCTCCGCCGTCGTTCCCACCCTCGCCGGGTCCGCGCTGCCGGCCGCCGGCATCGTGTTCGAGGACGGCTCCAGCATGAGCGCGGACCTGGTGGTCCTCGCCGAGGAGCGCGTTTCGCGCGACGGCCTTGCCCGCACCGCCGGCCTGGCCACCGCGGCCCAGGGCGGGATCGTGGTTGGCAAGGACTTCAGTACCTCCGTGCCCGGGATCTGGGCGATCGGCGACGCCGCGGCGTACGACGGCGTCCGGCTGGGACTGCTGGTGGCCGCCGCTTCCGCGGCCGGGGCCTGCGCCGCCGGCCTGCTCCAGGCAGGCCTGTCCGCGCCCCTGGTCCAGGCCGCCTAGTGCCGACGCGGGCCGCGGCTGTTATGGCAAGATGGTGCACTGAGAAGCCACGACACACGMCGTGTCAGCAGGCCGGACCGGGCACCATCCAGGTCCGCCACGAAAGGGACCACCATGAGCAACGAAGCCACCACGGCGGCCGGCGCCGCCAGCACCGGGAACCAGGGCGCCGGAGGCAACATTGCCTCGTACATTGACCACACCCTGCTCAAGCCGGAGGCCAGTGAAGCCGAAGTCCTCAAGGTCTGCGCCGAGGCCGCCGAGTACCAGTTCAAGTCCGTCTGCGTAAACCCGATCTGGGTCAAGTCCGTCAAGACCGCCCTCAAGGGCTCCGGCGTGCTGACCTGCTCCGTCATCGGGTTCCCGCTGGGCGCCACCCCCAGCGACGTCAAGGCCTTCGAGGCCCGCGGTGCGGTGCTGGACGGCGCGGACGAGATCGACATGGTCATCAACATCGCGGCCGCCCGCGCCAACGACAAGGGCGCCCTGGTCGATGACATCCGGGCAGTGGCCGAGGCGGTCCACGCCGGCGGCGCCATCCTGAAGGTCATCATCGAGACCGCGCTTCTTGACGACGCCCAGAAGGTCCTGGCCTGCGAGGCCGCCGTCGAAGCCGGCGCGGACTTCGTCAAGACCTCCACCGGTTTCAACGGCGGCGGCGCCACCGTCGAAGACGTGGCCCTGATGCGCCGCACCGTGGGTGCCGGTCTCGGTGTCAAGGCCTCGGGCGGGGTGCGCTCCCTCGCCGACGCTCAGGCTATGATTGCTGCAGGTGCAACACGTATTGGCGCCAGCTCCGGCATCGCGATCGTCAAGGGTGAACAGGGTTCATCCGCGTACTGACCCGCACGAGCTACTGCCGCTGCCGCCACAGTTTTTGAGCCCCGCGGGGCCGAGGAGGAACGAATGTCCAGCAACACCACCAAGACCCCGCAGGGCGAGAACACCCTGGCATCCAGCGTTGTGATCTTCGTGATCATGATGGCGCTGTTCTTCGGTGCCCTGTACTCCCTGTCCTTCCTCACCCTGGGCAACCCCTGGCCGATGGCCGCCTGCCTGATCCTCTTCGCCCTGGCGTTCTGGATCCCGCAGACCATCACGGGACGCTCCGACTCCGCAGGCGAGAGCTAAGACCACCCCCGGATTTTTCCGCTGAAGCTCCGGTTATCCGGGGCTTCAGCTGTTTAACGGCCGGTCCGACGGCGGTTGGTTGCTTGGGCCCCGGCGTCTTGGGCAGCAGACCCCCTGGGCGGCCTAGCCGGCCCCGACGGCGCTGAGCAGCCGGTTCACCAGGGCGGTGCCCAGGGCCAGGGCGGCCGGGAAGTGGCCCTTGGCCAGGGCGAGGACGGCGGAAAACACCCCGATCATCGCGTAGGCGCTGACCGGGATGAGGACAAACCACTCGCGCCGCGACCCGGCACGGCCCAGCAGCGGGATGGAGAACGCGCCGTTGGCCTTCCAGATGTCCTTGACCAGGGGCAGTTTGCGCAGGAACTTCGGCGGCTTGGCGACCAGCGGCCAGAGCAGCGGCACTCCCCCGGTGGTGATCATGTCGCCCACAATGTGCACGAGGACGCCGGTGAGCATGGATACCGGCAACCAGGACCACTGGTGCGGCGCGAACCAGGTGACCAGCCCGGCCATGGCCAGGGCGAAGATCCAGTTGCTGACCCAGCCGTACTTGGGGAACAGCTTCAGCGCCTTCGCTGCGATGTTGATCATAAACATGCACAACAGCCCCGCGCCCACCGAGAGCAGCCCCCAGTCCGTCTGCAGCTGGAGCTGCCCGGCCATCGCGGCGAGGATCACGAAGAACGCCGCGCCGACGATCGAGTGGGTGCCCTGGCGGTGGCCGCCCGAGGCGTTCTCGATCCCCACGGCGATCAGGTTTGAGACCGGCGGCAGGGCGTGCGCCACAGTGCTGGAGCGGTGGTCCCAGTCGCAGACCAGGGCCGTGCCCGCCGTCGCCATCGCGCCGATCACGATCCCGGTGGCATCCAGCGGGTACCAGCCCAGGGCGTACGGCCCGGTCGAGGCGATAGCCACCCACGCCGCGGCCCCGGACGCGGCGTGGTGTCCTCCCATCACGGCCTATCCCACTGAGAGCGGGACGTCGGAGAAGATCGCCTCGATGACGCTGTTGGCCCAGGCCAGGATTTCGGCGTCCTGCAGGTCGCGGCCGCCGATCCGTGCCGTCTTGGGCTTGGGGATCAGCACCGCGTCCAGGGCCGGCTTGGCCTGGGACCCCGGGTACATCCGGGCGAGCCGCATCAGCTTGGACTCCGGCAGCTGCGCCGGGGAGAACTTGATGAAGTTGCCCTGGAGCGCGACGTCGGTCAGCCCGGCCTCGCGGGCGCCCACCCGGAAGCGGGCCACGGCGACGAGGTTCAGGGCGGGCAGCGGCAGCTCGCCGTAGCGGTCCACGAGTTCGGCCTCGACTTCGTCGATGGCCTCGTGGCTAAGGGCTGCGGCCAGTTTCCGGTACGCCTCCAGGCGGAGCCGCTCGCCGGGAACGTAGTCGTGCGGCAGGTGCGCATTGACCGGCAGCTCGATCTTCATTTCAGCGGCCTTCTCCTCGGCCTCGCCGCGATAGTCCGCCACGGCCTCGCCCACCAGCCGGATGTAGAGATCGAATCCGACGCCCTGGATGTGGCCGGACTGTTCACCGCCGAGCAGGTTGCCGGCGCCGCGGATCTCGAGGTCCTTCATGGCCAGCTGCATGCCGGCGCCGAGCTCGTTGTGCGTGGCCACGGCCTTGAGCCGTTCGAGCGCCACTTCGCCCAAAGGTTTCTCCGACGGGTACAGGAAGTAGGCGTAGGCCCGTTCCCGGCCGCGGCCCACGCGCCCGCGCAGCTGGTGCAGCTGGGAGAGACCGTATTTGTCCGCGCCGTCCACGATCAGGGTGTTGGCGTTGGAGATATCCAGGCCGGTCTCGATGATGGTGGTGCAGACCAGCACGTCGAAGCGCTTCTCCCAGAAGTCCACGATGATCTGCTCCAGCCGGCCCTCGGACATCTTGCCATGCGCCACCTCCACGCGGGCTTCCGGGACCAGTTCGCGGATCTTCGCCGCGGTGCGTTCGATCGTGGAGACCCGGTTGTGGACGAAGAAGACCTGCCCCTCGCGCATCAGTTCGCGGCGGATCGCGGCCGAGGCCTGTTTGTCCGTGTACGGTCCCACGTAGGTCAGCACGGGGTGCCGCTCCTCCGGCGGGGTGGCCAGTGTGGAGGTCTCCCGGATACCGGTCAGGGACATCTCAAGCGTGCGCGGGATCGGGGTGGCGCTCATGGCCAGGACGTCCACGTTGGTGCGCATCTTCTTGAGCGCTTCCTTGTGCTCGACGCCGAAGCGCTGCTCCTCGTCCACGATCACCAGGCCGAGGTCCTTGAACGCGAAGTCCTTGGACAGCAGCCGGTGCGTTCCGATGACAACATCGACGGCCCCCGACTTGACCCCTTCGGCCGTTTCCTTCGCTTCCTTGGCGCCCTGGAAGCGCGAGAGCGGCTTGACCCGCAGCGGGAAGCCGGAGAACCGCTCGGTAAACGTCTCATAGTGCTGCTGGGCCAGCAGGGTGGTGGGCACCAGCACCGCCACCTGCTTGCCGTCCTGGACCGCCTTGAAGGCGGCGCGGACGGCGATCTCGGTCTTGCCGTACCCGACGTCGCCGGAGACCAGCCGGTCCATCGGGATCTCCCGCTCCATGTCGGCCTTGACCTCGTTGATGGTGGTCAGCTGGTCCGGGGTCTCCACGTAGGGGAAGGCCTCTTCGAGCTCCCGCTGCCACGGGGTGTCCGGGCCGAAGGCGTGCCCGCGGGAGGCCATCCGGGCCGAGTACAGCCGGATCAGCTCACCTGCGATTTCCTTGACGGCCTTGCGTGCCTTGGACTTGGTGCTGGCCCAGTCCGAGCCGCCCATCTTGCTCAGGACCGGGGTGTCGCCGCCGACGTAGCGGGTGACCTGGTCCAGCTGGTCGGTGGGCACAAAGAGCCGGTCGCCCGGAGCGCCGCGCTTGGAGGGCGCGTATTCGAGCACAAGGTATTCCCGCACCCCGTCGCCGCCGCCAGCGACCTTGCGCTGGATCAGCTCCACGAACCGGCCGATGCCGTGCTGTTCGTGCACCACAAAGTCTCCGGCCAGCAGCTGCAGCGGGTCTACGGCGTTGCGCCGCTTCGAGGGCATCCGCCGCATGTCCTTCGTTGACCCGGCGGAGGTCCGGCCCAGCAGGTCGGCCTCGGTCAGCAGGCCCACCTTGAGGCTGTCCAGGACAAAGCCGCGTCCGACGGCGGCGGTGGTCACCTCGATCAGGCCCGGCTGCGGCTCGGCGTCGAGGGTGTCCACCCGCGCGCACGGGATGTCGTTGTCGTGGAACAGCTCGGCGAGGCGCTGCGCCGGCCCGGGGCCCTCGGTGGCGACCACGATCCGCCACTGGTTGCGCACATGCGAGCCGATGAATTCCATCATTTCGGCCACGTCGCCCTGGTAGCCGCGGGGTTCGCGGGCGTGCAGGTTCAGCACATCGACGTCGGGCAGCAGTTCCTCGTCGCTGGCGAGCGAAGTGATGGACCACCATGACACCCCGTGGGCCAGCGCGGTGGTGCGCGTCTCGCCCAGCGAACGGAAACTGGCCGAGTGCAGGGCCTCGGAGGCGGCGGAGCTGAGATCCAGTGGTGCCGTTCCGCCGTCGGACGCCGTGGACCAGGCCGCCTCGAGGAACTCCTCGTTGGTGGCGGCGAGGTCATGGGCGCGGGTAYGGACCTTTTCGGGCTCGATCACCACCGAGATGGAACCGGCCGGGAACTGGTCCAGGAACGGCACCATGGCATCAACCAGCACCGGGGCCAGGGATTCCATACCTTCAACGGCGATGCCCCCGGCGATCTTCTCCAGCATGTCCGCCGCGGCCGGCAGCTGCGCCTTGAGCGTGGCAGCCCGGGACATGACCGAGGGCGTGATGAGGATTTCGCGGCACGGCGGGGCATGGAGCTCAGTGGGGTGGTGCACGCCCGGGGCGGTCAGCGAGCGCTGGTCCGCGACGGCGAACCAGCGCATCTGCTCGACCTCGTCGCCGAAGAACTCCACCCGGATCGGGTGGTCCTCGGTGGGCGGGAAGACGTCCAGCATGCCGCCGCGGACCGCGAATTCGCCGCGCCGGGTCACCATGTCCACCCGGGCGTAGGCGGCGTCGGCGAGGTTCCTGACGACGTCGCCGAACGGGGCATCCTGCCCCACGTGCAGGGTCACGGGGCCCAGCTCACCCAGTCCGGCCACGATGGGCTGGACCACGGCGCGGACGGGCGCGACGACGACCCGCAGGGCGCCGCCCGCAGTGTCGGGGTGTGCGAGGCGGCGGAGCACGGACAGGCGCCGGCCAACGGTGTCCGAGCGCGGCGAGAGCCGTTCGTGCGGGAGGGTCTCCCAGCTGGGGAACTCGGCAATGGAGTCGGCGGGCAGGAAGGCGCCCAGGGCGGCGGCCAGGTCCTCGGCTTCGCGGCCGGTGGCGGTGACCGCCAGCACCACGGGGGTGCCGCCGTCGTCGGATGCCCCGCCCGCGGCTGCCAGGCCGTCGGCCATCTCCGCGAGCAGCGCCGCGCGCAGGCCCGCGGGGGCGCTGATCTGGTAGTCCTCGGAGCGGGTTGTGAACGGCCGGGAGGCGGCTGCCTGCACCCGGGCAAAGGTTGTGTCCTCGGCGAGGACACGCCGCAGACCGGTGAGGGAAGGGCCGTTGAGGCTCATGGCGAACTCCTGAAGTGATCACGGGCATGCAGGCAACACGAATACCCGAAATTCGCAAGAATCCCGGGTTCTTCCAGCCTACCGCTACCCGGCGGCGGGGCTCGACCCGGGGCTAAGCTGGCGGGACGGGCTATGGTCCGGCAGGCTGCAGTCCGGCCGGGCCGGCGCTCCGAACCACTTATAGGCGCCAGCTGACATCCCCGACGAGAAGGAGCCATCCATGAACGGCACTCCCCAGGTGAACGGCACTCCCCCGGCTTCGGCCGCCAGGACGGTGCTGGTCACCGGAGCCACCGGGTACATCGGCGGCAGGCTGGTTCCCCGGCTGCTCGAGGCCGGGCACCGGGTGAAGGTGCTGGTGCGGACGCCCGCGAAGATCGCCGGGGTTCCGTGGCTGGACCAGGTGGACGTGGTCCAGAGCAGCCTCGATGACGGCGCGGCGCTGGAAGAGGCCCTGGCCGGCGTCGACGTCCTCTACTACCTGGTCCATTCCATGGCCGGCGGCGCGGGCTTCGAGGCCAAGGAGAAGGAGATGGCCGGCACGGCGGCGCGGGCTGCTGCGGCGGCCGGGGTGGGAAGGATTGTCTACCTCGGCGGCCTGCACCCCTCCGGGACCGCCCTGTCCACGCACATGCGCTCCCGGGAGGCCGTGGGCAAGGTCTTCCTCGACGGGCCGGTGGACGCGATCGTGTTCCAGGCCGGCGTGGTGATCGGCTCCGGGTCGGCGTCCTTTGAGATGATCCGGCACCTCTCCGAGACCCTTCCCGTGATGCCTGCCCCCAGCTGGGTGCGGAACAAGATCGAGGCCATCGCCGTGCGGGACGTGCTGCATTACCTGGTCGGCGCGGCCGCACTCGAGGGGCCCATCAACCGCACTTTCGACATCGGCTCCCGGCAGGTGCTCAGCTACGCGGGCATGATGAAGGAGTATGCGGCCGAAACCGGGCTGCCCCTGCGCTGGGTCCTGGCGCTGCCCGTCCCCGCCCCGAAGCTCGCCGGGCTCTGGGTGGCGCTGGTGACGCCGATTCCGCTGTCCATGTCGCTGCCCCTTGTGGAGTCCCTGCAGCACGACGCCGTGTCCCGGGAGCATGACATCGATGCCTACATCCCGGTGCCCGAGGGCGGACTGACCCCCTACCGGCGCGCCGTGGCCCTTGCCCTGGGCCGGGAGCGGGACGGCCAGGTGGAGACGACGTGGGCCAGTGCGGGGGCCGACGCCGATCCGCTGCCGAGTGACCCGGAGTGGTCCGGCCACCGGGTCTACGTCGATGAGCGCAGCTACTCCAGCGCCGTGGACCCGCAGCATGTCTGGACCATCATCGAAGGCATCGGCGGCCGCAACGGCTGGTACTCGCTGCCGCTGGCCTGGAGTGTGCGCGGCTGGCTGGACAAGCTCACGGGCGGCGCCGGCCTGGCCCGCGGCCGGCGGCACCCGCACCTGTTGGCCGAGGGTGAAGTGGTGGACTGGTGGCGGGTGGAGCGGATCGACCGCGGCCGGCTCCTGCGGCTCCGCGCGGAAATGCGGGCACCCGGCCGCGCCTGGCTGGAACTCTCGGTGGAACCTGAGGGCACCGGCAGCCGCTACCTCCAGCGGGCCATTTTCTTCCCGAAGGGCCTGAGCGGGAAGCTCTACTGGCTGGCCGTGCTGCCATTCCACAGCCTCATCTTCCCCGCCATGTCGCGGAACATCGCGGCGGCGGCCCAGCGTCTCGCAGAGACAGGGCCAGCTGCCGAATCGGAACCGGCAGAGCCAACCGCGTAAGATGTTGGGAGCCCAAAACGTCCAGACCCCCCATGGAGGACCCCCAATGGCCCTGAGTGCATCCACCACCCTTCCGCACAGCGTTGAGAGCGTCACGGCAGTTTTTGTCAACGAGGACTTCCTGCGCCACACCAGCGAACTCGTCGGCGGCACCCTCGAATCGTTCACGGTCGACGGCGACCCGGCCGGTGCTTTCAACACCACCACCGTCCGCACCATCCCCACGACGCGGATGCCCGACCTGGCCCGCAAGTTCGTCGGCGAGAGCCTCAAGGTGACCCAGCTGGAAAGCTGGGCGGCCCCCGAGGCCGACGGCTCGCGGCAGAGCACCATCTCCCTGAAGGTCGCCGGCGCTCCGCTGGACGTCAACGCCGTCCAGCGTCTGGTCGCCGACGGCGGCAGCACCCGGATCGAACTGGAGGGCACCGTCACCTCCTCCGTGCCGCTGCTGGGCGGCAAGATCGCCGACGCGGCGGAGCCGATGGTCGGCAAGGCCCTCAACATCCAGTCCACCCAGGCCCAGGCCTGGCTCGAGAGCCACTAGCCGGTGGAGCTTCCCGCCGCCCTCGCCGTTGTCCTGGTCATCGCCGGCATCTGGTCCCTGGTGGTCTGGCCGCAGTTCCTGCGCCGGGTCATGAAGGACCCGCGGGCGCGCGACGCCGGCGGCAAAGCCACCCGCTTCCTGACCGTCCATGTGGTCCTCGTCAGCATTTCGATGCTGCTCGGGGCGGCGACGGCGGCCATCGGGATCGCGGGACTGCTGAGCTGACCGGCCCCGGCCCCGATTACGCTACTGGCCCGCAGCCGTTTTTAACCCGGGCCGCGTACCGGGACACCCCTTCGAAAGCCGCTGCGTCGCCGAGGACCTCGGGGTCGGCCGCGACCTTGCCGCGCGAGCGCAACACTTCGCGGAAACTGTCGATCACCCGGTGCAGCTCATCGGCGTCCAGGCCTTCGGCGAGCTCGGTCAGCACGGAGGCCGAGGCCATGGAGATCGAGCAGCCCTCCCCGTCCCAGCGCAGCTCATTGACTTTGCCGTCCGCCACCGAGACGCGGAGGGTGATTTCGTCACCGCAGACCGGGTTGAGCTGGTGCGACTGGCCGCTGCTGGCGCCCTCCGGCGTTTCCGCCCCTGCCAGGCCGCTGCCGTGCCGTGCCTTGGAGTGCTCCAGGATGATCTGTTGGTACAGCTGGTCAAGACTCATACGGGGCCGTCCTTAGGCTTGGAAGTACGTGCGGACACCGGCGACGGCGTCGAGGAACGTGTCGACGTCGTCCGTGGTGTTGTACAGGTAGGTGCTGGCCCGGGTGCTGGCCGTGAGCCCGAGCCGGCGGTGCAGCGGCTGGGCGCAGTGGTGCCCCACCCGGACGGCGACCCCGCGGCTGTCGAGGAACTGCCCGACGTCGTGGGCGTGCACCCCGGCGACGTCGAACGCGGCCAGGCCGATCCGTTCCTGGCCTGCAGCGGGGCCCAGCACGCGGATCCCGGGAATCGCTTCGAGGCCTTCCACGAGGCGCTGGCCCAGTACCGCTTCCCACGCGTGGATGCGGGCGACGCCGGTCTCGTTCAGGTAGTTGGCGGCCGCGGCGAGCGCCACCGCCTGGGAGATCTTCTGGGTCCCGGCTTCGAAGCGCTGCGGGCTGGGCAGGAAGCCGGCGCGTTCCATGGTGACGGTGGTGATCATGGAACCGCCGGTCAGGAACGGCGGCATCGCGTTGAGCAGTTCGGAGCGTCCGTAGAGGCCGCCGATTCCGGTGGGGCCGAGCATCTTGTGCCCGGAGAAGACGGCAAAGTCCACGTCCAGGGCCTTGACGTCCAGGACCAGGTGCGGGGCGGACTGGCAGGCGTCCAGCACCACCAGCGCTCCGGCGGCCCGGGCCAGCGCGACCAGCGCGGACACGGGGTTGATGGTTCCCAGCACGTTCGAGGCGTGGGTGAAGGCCAGTACCCGGGTCCGGCTGCCGATCAGGCGGGCGGCGGCCTCGAGGTCCAGGGCCCCGGCGTCGTCCACCGGGATGAACTTCAGCGTGGCGCCGGTCCGTTCGGCCAGCTGCTGCCAGGGAATCAGGTTGGCGTGGTGTTCCATCTCGGTCACCACAATCTCGTCGCCCGCGGCGAGGGCGAACCGGGCGGCTTCGGCCGGGGCGCCGGGCAGGGAGGCGTTGAGGAACGAGTAGCTGAGCAGGTTCAGGCCCTCGGTGGCGTTGGAGGTCCAGATCAGTTCGTCCGGGTCCGCGCCGATGAAGGCAGCCACGGTCTCGCGGGCGTCTTCGAACACTTCGGTGGCCTCCACCGCCAGGTAATGCGCGCCGCGGTGCACGGCGGAGTTCCGCTGCTCGTAGAACTCCTGCTCGGCTTCGAGCACACTGAGCGGGTTCTGCGAGGTGGCACCGGAGTCCAGGTAGACCAGCGGTTGCCCGTTGACGGACCGGTGCAGGATCGGGAAGTCGTTGCGGATCCTCATGACTTCCTCGTTGCCCAGCGCCGTGGCGGAGCGGAGGAGATGGGCTGGTGTGGCAACCATGGGCGGGACTCCTGGATCGGCTTTCGCTGCGGCGCAGCAGGGGTCCCGGCGGGCCAGCCCTATTACGTCACGCAGATTAG
Source organism: Arthrobacter sp. 05L45_2 (assembly GCF_056397525.1). Taxonomy (NCBI): domain Bacteria; kingdom Bacillati; phylum Actinomycetota; class Actinomycetes; order Micrococcales; family Micrococcaceae; genus Arthrobacter; species Arthrobacter sp. 05L45_2. The sequence goes on from NZ_JBFTNO010000049.1 coordinate 33,214, forward strand.
ACCTAATTATCCCACGTCCGCGCCGTGCCTTGTTGCCGAGGTCCGGACGGGCCTGCCGGAACGCTGGCGCGCCCCGCCTGCGGGTGGTAAGCCCGGGCGGGGCGCCAGTTGCAGCGTTACCGCTTTCCACGTCTTTCAGTGGTGCAGACCGTTGAAGGGAGCCGGCGGCGGCTGGGGGGAGAGCCTCGGTCTCAGAAGGCTCTGACGCCGCCGGCTCCGACTTTGGGGTATGGCTGCCGGTTTCGGCACCATACGGTTCCATTGAAGGAGTGTGAGGTGGTTCTTGGGACTGACTTAAGTCAATCGTGGAGCCATTATCTTCACACGAGTAGCATTTACCCGACTTCTCCCCTGGCGGGTCCGCGGCACTACTTGGCCATACTTGTCCGGTTCCCACGGCTCACTCTGGCCCCGGGAGCGGGGGCCGCGGGCCGGAGCGGCGGGTGTGTGGCTATGGCGGCTGCAGGTCCTTCTGCATGTCCACGAGTTCGCCGCGGCGGCTGACGCCGAGTTTCCCGAAGATCCGGTACAGGTGGCCCTCCACGGTCCGCTGGGACACGGTCAGTTGCTCGGCGATCTCCGCATTCGAGGCCCCGCCGGCCACAAGCTTCAGGATTTCCGATTCCCGGGCGGTCAGTTCCGAGTGGTGCTCGCCGTGGATGATGGTCAGCAGGCCCGACATGCCGGTGGCCAGCATCCGTTGGTGCACCTTGCGCTGGACGGCGGTGAGCTTCCATTTTTCCGGATCGTTTTCCAGCAGGCGTGCTGCCTGCTGGGCGGCTTCAAGGGCCAGCAGCAGGTGACCGGCGGCCATGGCCCGGTCACTGAGGGCGGTCAGCTCCGTTGAGTCCGACGCCGCCACGGCCAGCGCGTAGGCGTGCAGTGCCCTCGCCTCGGCGCCCTCGACGGCGCCGCTGCTCGCGGCCAGGGCCTCCGCGGCCCCGGCGTTCCCCCCGCGCACGGCGATCCGGCGGATGTCCGTCTCCACGGCGCGAAGGCCTTGCCGCTGCGCCTCCGCTGCGAGCCGTGCCAGTTCCGGTCCGACCTCTCCGCCGTCGTCCCCGGCCGCAGCGGCGCCCGCCACCAGGTGGATCGCCGCGCCCGTGGCAACGCCGGTTGCCGCCGGGACGGCAGACCTGGCAGCCGACTCCGCGGCTGCACAGTACGCCTCGGCGAGGAGGCGGAGGGTCTCCGGCTCCCGGTAGTCCGTCTGGCGGTACGCCTCCGCCTGTTCGGCGGCTTCCTCCGTGCGGCCGACGGCGGCGGCCGCGTAGGCCGTGATGGCCCGGGCAAAACCGAGCAGTTCCCAGGGGTCCGAGATCAGGAGTTCTTCCACGCCGAACTGCAGCTCGGCCAGGCACTCCGTGATCCGGCCCTGCCGGAGCCGGGAGTAGCCGCGCATGACGTGCAGCAGGCCGCCGCTGTTCAGCAGGCGGGAGGGAAGACCCGCGGAATAGTCGTCAAGGACCGTGGCGAGTTCCTCCCATTCCCCGGCGCGGATCAGGCACAGGCAGTGCCGGCCCAGCACGTCCTCGTACACCAGGGGAAGGGCCACGCCGTCGTCCCTGACCCCGCGCCAGGCCTCCCGGTGAAGGCTCAGGGCCGCCAGCGTGAACCCCTGGGCGGTCTGGAGGGCGGCGAGGCGGGACTGCGCGGGGACCCGGATTTCGGGATTCCCTGCGGCGGCGGCGATGAGTTCGTGCAACCGGCCCGCGAGCTCGGCCGGACGCCCCGACCACTCCTCCGCCAGCACGGCGCAGGCCAGTCCCGTAGCTGGTGCTGCCCACCCCGGCTGCTCCGGTGGACCGGCGCCGGCGCCGGTCTCCGCCGCCCCGGCCTCCCCGGGGGGTGCTGCGCCGGCCACGGCCGCCCCGAGGGGTGCTGTACCGGTTCCCGCGGAGCCCGCTGCCCCCTGCGGCTGGATGTCGATCTCCGGGACGAGGGCGCCGAGCCGGTGGGCCAGGAGTGCCCCGAGATACGCGGCGCGCCCGTACGGGAACGGCTGCGCGGCCAGGAGGTCTGCGGCCGCGTCTTCGTCCGCGCCGAGAATGTAGTGCGCGTAGGCGAGCTGGACCCCGGTCTCCGGACGGCGTTCCTCCCGGATGGCCCCCGCTGCCCGGAGTGCCGTGGCGGCGTCCAGGCGGATGTTCGCCGCGGATGCGGCGTCCAGCAGCTCGGCATCCGCCGGATCCGTGCCGGCGTCGAGCGCCCAGCGCAACTGGTTCTGGACGGCGTCGGGAACCACTGCCCCGACCCGCGGCAGCGACTGCAGGCTGGACCGGAGGCTGGCGCTCCGGCCGGCGGGCACACGGGTGCGGATGATCTCGCCGATGACGGGGCTGGCCGGGCTGACGATGCGGTCGTGGTCACGTGAGATCCGGATGATTCCGGCCATTTCGAGGGCATCGACGGCCCGGGGGCTGCTGAATCTGAGGAGCTGGCCGAGGGACAGCGGGCCGGCGAGCGCGACGATGGCCGCCGCTGTCCTCTCCTCCGGCGGCATGGACCGGACCTGATGGTCCACGAGGTCCGCGGCCGGAATGTCACCCAGGTCCGGCCGGGCCAGCAGGAACCAGGTTCCGTGCCGCTGGCCGATGGCTCCAGTGGCCCGTGCGTGCTCGACCAGGGATGTCAGCATTGAGGGGCTGCCCTCAGTCAGCTGGGCGAAGAGTTCACTGACCCATGGGGAGACATCCGCCTGGAGCATCTGCTCGCAGAGCTGGTGCACCTCGGCGCGGCTCAGGGCCGGCAGATCGAACTTGGAGATGATGCCGTCCCCCCACAGGGCCAGGAACTCTTCGGGGACCAGCGGACCGGGACGGCAGCTGGCGAGCAGCCGGGCCGCGCCGGTGGCCACAGACTGCGCCACCAGCTGGATGGTCCCCTGGTCCAGGTGCTGGGCGTCGTCAATGACGAACAGCGCCAGGGCCGGTTCGGACCGGAGGCTCGCCGTCACGGCGCCCAGCACGGCCGGGTAGGAGTCCAGGTCATGGGACGGCAGGCCCGCCAGGTACGGTGCCAGGGCCCCGAACGGAACGGCCGCGAGCGCCGGGGTCGCACCGAGCCTGATCACCCGGCCCTGCGGACGAAGCTCGGCCAGCACGGCTTTGACGACGACGGTCTTGCCCGACCCCGCGCTGCCGACAATCAGCGCCCCAGTTCGGCCTTCGTCGCGCAGGCAGTGCACGATCTCCCGGACGATCCCCGAACGGCCGATCAGGGCGGCCGCCTCTGTCAGGCTTTCCATGGCCAGCCTCCCAGGCCATGCTCAAGCGGCCCCGGGGCACCCGGGGTCTTGAGGTCCTGGTCAGCCGATGCGGGCACTGGCCGACGGCGCTGCGATGACATCTTTGAGCTCCGATCGGCTGGCGACGTGGAGTTTCGAGTAGACCTGGTAGAGGTGGCCTTCCACTGTCCGGACCGAGACGTGCATCTGCTCGGCGATCTTACGGTTGGATGTTCCCGCGGCGGCCCGGACCGCCACTTCACACTCCCGGGCTGTCAGGGTGGAGGTGGTCAGTGAGTGCAGCCCGTTGCCGGGGTTGCCGAACCTGTCATCAAGGGACTGCTCGGTGCGCTGGGAGATGCGCAGCGCGATCCGGTTTCCGGCTTCGTTGGCGCAGTACACCGCCCGCCGCGCCACGTCCCGGGCAAAGATGGCGTTCCCTGCGGCGTCCGCGTCTTTAGCCACTGCCAGCAACTGCTCGCCGGAGCCGTCCTTGACCCCGTCGGCCAGGCGCTGGCAGAGCTGGGCAAACTGGCCCGAGACCTGGCCGGCCAGCCCGGACAACCGCTGGCACAGCTGGCGGTCCCCCAGCCTGGCCGCCGCGGACAGGAAGAGCAGTGCGGTAGCCGGCGCGCCGGCGTCGGCCTCGCTGCCTGCCTCGGCGGACAGCGCACGGATGGCAGCGGCACGCTGCCCGAGTTCCGCCATCGCGGAAAGCTCGAAGTAGCGCGTCATCCGGCCGACCAGCCAGGAATTGTGCCGCTGCGGCTGCGCCACTTCCTCGAGCAGCACCATGGCCCGTTCCTCGTCGCCGGACAGCCCGGCCGCGTACGCACACGCGGCCGTCGCCAGGCCGGAGAGCCCGTCCGGGTCCTGGGTCCGGAGCTGCCACATGCCGGCCTCAAGCCACGGAATTGCGCTCTCAAGGCGCCCGGCATGCAGGTCCAGGACACCCTGCCCGATTTCGAACATCCCGCCCAGCCGGGACTGCGGCTCCGCCGAGCCTGACGCGGCCGCAATGAACGCCGCCGCCTCCCGGAACTTCGCGGACAGCAGCAACAGGAGGAGGAACCGGCCCCGGATCTCCCGGGCCGTGCGGTCGGACAGCGGGAGGGTGGCGGCCGCGGCCATGATTTGTTTGCCCAGCGCCATGGCGCCCAGCACGTTGCCGCCGACGGCCATCGTCTCGCAGAGCAGGCTCGCGGTCTGGAGGCCGGTTTCGCTGTCGAGCTCCGGGTCCAGGCCTGCCCGGACCGCCAGGACGTCCTCGTAGCGGCCCTCGAAGACGGCGAGCTTGGCCTCTGCCAGGCGCACCTGCCCGCGGGACCGTTCCAGGGCGGCGGAGCTCTGCACGGGAAGACCGTAGAGCCGTTCCCTGACCCGGCCCAGTGTGGCGAGCGCCCCGGCACCGGCCATCGGACTGCGCTGGTCCAGTTCCACCCGCAGGAGCTGCAGCGCGACCCACTCGTGCAGCGGGTACTCGCCCCCGGCGGGTTCGTCCAGGCTGTGCAGCACCCTTCGCGCCGACTCGTTGTCGTTGGCGGCGATGTGGGCGCGGACCGTTTCGACGGCGGCCCCCGCCAGTCCCCCGCATCCCTCGATTTCCTGGATGAAGCGCAGCGCCGACTCGGGGTCGGAGCCGTTGTTGGCACGGTGCGCGGCGGCCAGGGCAGTCTCGGCGCTGATCCGCTCCCCGCAGTCCAGGGACCAGGCGAGGTTGGTGGCCGCGCCGGCGTCGGCCAGCTCGGCGTCCGTGAGCACGGCAGTGAGCCGGCGCCGGAGCTCCGCGCTGCGGCCGGGCGGAACCACGCTGGCCACGATGGCCCCGGTGACCGCATTGGCGACGCTGACCATGGGCGGATGGTCGTGGCTGACCTGGATGAGGGCGCGCTCCTGGAGGGTGTCCATGTCCTGCGGGTTGAAGATCCTCATGAGGGTCTGCAGCGGGACAGAGCCGGCGAGGGCGAGCAGTTCAAAGACATCGCGCTGGCCCGGGCTGAGCCGGTTCAGCCGCGCCTTGACGACGTCCCGGATCTCTCCGGTCAGGGCGATGGGGCGCCCGTCGAGCACCCACGCCCCTTCCTGCTGGACAATCGTGCCGAGCTTGATCTGTTCCCGTGCCAGGGAATGCAGGAACAGGGCGTTCCCGCCGCTGGCGCTCCACAGCGCACGGGCCGCCGACTGCGAGAAGTGGCCGCCGTATTCCTGGTTGAGTGTCGCCACGGTCTCGCCGAAGTCGAACGCCGCCACGTCCACGCGGCGGAGCATGTCATCCTTCCAGAGGCCCATGATGTCGCTGCCCACATGGTGCAGGTCCACGCAGGCCGCCAGCAGGGTCACGTGGCCGCCCGCGCTGAGCTGGGCCACCATCATGCACGAGAGGTCATCGAGGTCGTGGGCGTTGTCCACGAACAGCATGATGGGGCGTCCCTGCGCCTTGGTCTGGAGCAAATGCGTGAGGCCCCGCAACACCATCAGGGGGTGCTCCAGGTGGGCCGCGTCGAGGTCGTTGAGCAGGACACTCAGTGCCCCGTAGGGCAGCTTCGACGCGATGGAGCTGCCCCGGACCTGGACCACCAGGTAGTCATCGGCCAGCTGTTCCAGGGCACGCTGGGCAATGAAGGACTTTCCGGCCCCGTGCTCCCCGACCAGCACGACGCCGCACCCCGCACCCCCTGTGAGGGTTTCGACGATATCCGAAACTGTCTGCTGCCGGGTGAAGGGCTTTTCCTGCCTCCCCCGGGTTGCCCGTTGCGCTGGAGAGACCACGTCCGATTTACCGCTGCCGGCAGGCACGCCAGCTTCTTGCTGAAACATAGGAGAGACCTTTGCTATCAATGTTTAACCAGTGATAGGTCCACGCTAGAGACCGGCCAATGCCACGGCATCCGTAGGTAGTACTCGAATGCCGGGCGGGTATCGGATGCCTTCCTACCCGGCAGTACTCAGAAATCCCCGGCCGTCCCGGAGTAGAAAACCAAGTAGTCGGCCGGGGCCTTAGAGTGCAGTCGGCGAGGTGCGGGCGCGCAAGGCGGCAAACACCTACTCGGCGGCGATTYGGCGGAGCTCGTCGCGTCCCTTGATGTTCAGTTTGGCGTAGCTGCGGTACAGGTGGCCCTCGACCGTGCGGACCGAAACATGCAGGTCGGCGGCGATTTGGCGGTCGCTCAGCCCCCGGATGGCCAGCGCCACGATGTCACGCTCCCGGCGCGTGAGCAGGCCCAGGCTGTCCCCCTGGCCGGTAGGTTCCCCGCCCGGCAGGCTTTGGGCGTAGTCCTGGCAGCGCTGCCGCTGCGCCGCCGCCATACGTTCCCGGAGGCCGTCCCCGGCCGCGCGGTAGGCGCCTGCTGCGGCCCCGTACGCCTGCGCGGCGAAACCCCACAGCTCGGCGTCCTCGCAACGCTTGGCGGCGTCCATCAGATCCGCGGGCCGCTCCGTCCCCAGTGCCTCCGCGTAGCCGCAGACGGCCGCGGCACGCCGGCCTTCGAGCTGGGGTTTGAGTTCGCGCAGCCGCCCGGCCGCTGACAGGTCCCCGAGGGCCAGCCGGAAGAAGAGGGAGTCGAACTCGAGCCCGGCGGTGTTGCCGGCCCCGTCCGGCCGTCCGAGCCGCTCCAGCTCCTCGGCCGCATGCCCGAGCCCGCCGAGCCGGGCCTTGCCGTAGACCACGGCCATTTCGGACAGCGTCCGCAGGTACCTTGAAACGACCGGCATGGCGGCTTCATAGTCTGCGAGGTGCCCGGCAGCCTTGTCCGGAATACCGGCGTCGGCCGCGGCGGCGAACGCCATCGCGGCCGTGACGGAGAACAACTGCTGGGGATCCGAGAGGCGGAGCGCCTCGATTGCGGCGCGCAGGGTCCGCTTGGCCTCCAGCGATTTCCCCTGGTACAGCAGGACGATGCCGGTAGCGGCATGGACCCCGCCGCCGAAGGAGATCAGGCTGGGGCCAAAAGCCGCCACAAATCCGCCAAGCAGGTTCTCCACGGCGCCCCAGTCCCCGCCATGGATGACTGCCGTAACGGCCCGGACCACCAGGAAGTCCGAGAGGAAGTAGAGCTCGTCGTGTTGGTCGCCGGCCGCTGCCAGCGCGGACCGGGCCGCGGCGTAGGCGCTCTCCGGCTTGCCCTGGACCAGGAGCTGCTCGGCTTCCAGGGCCAGCCGGAAGGCTTTTTCCAGGTTGCTGGCGGGCGGCCGCTCCCCCGTGTGATCCCCGCTCCCGTCCGACGCCGCGGCGCCGCCGTCGAGCGAACCGGCGGCGCCGCCGTCGCCGGCAAGCGCCAGGACCATACTGCGGATGGTACGCACTCGGTCGCGGGTGGCGGCGAGGATGACGTCCGCGGTGGCCGGGTTGGCAGCCGCGAGCCGCTCCCCGGCGTGCACCAGCGCCTGGGCGCGGTCAATGATCTCGGCCGGGCTGTGGCCCAGCGCGGACAGGACCGCGGCCCACAGCAGCGAGCCCGTCAGGAGGCTGGCGACGGTGGTCCCCTTGGCGAAGTCCGCCTCCAGGATGTCCCGTGCCGCCGCATGCTGGGAGCTGTTGTAGTGCGTCCGTGCTATCACCGACCGCGCGGCAATCTGCAGGTCCGGGTCCCGGACCTGGGAGGCTGCCCTGCGGGCCAGGTCGTCTTCGAACAGCCTGCTGGCTAGGAGCGCGGCCCGGAGCAGCTGCCGGTCCTCGACTTCGACGCCGCATTCCAGCGACCAGCTGACATGGCGCAGGAGCCCTTCGGCGGAGGTTGGTTCGCGGTCCATAAGCCGCAGCAGGCTTTGGCGGAGCTCGAGGCTGCGGGCCGGTGAGATCAGGTTCCGGATGGTGTCCCCGTAAACCGAATGCCACAGGCGCAGCTCGTGGTCGGGTGTGTCCGCAACCCGGATGAGCTCCTGCTCGATCAGGTACGCGACGGCCGTTTCATCAACCAACGCCTCGATCAGGCGCCGGGACACGGGCTCGGCGAGCGCCACGAGGTTCAGCGCCTTGCGTTCCTCGGAGGAGCGGCGCAGCAGCTGGCGGCGGACGACGTCGGTCAGCCGCTCGCCGTGGCTGTTGAGCTGGTGGGTCAGGAGCCAAACCCCGTTGCGCTGCAGCAGCGTTCCGTCACTTTTGGCGTCGTCGATCAGGCAGCTGAGCAGCAGCGGGTTGCCCGCGGACGCCTCCCACAGGACATCGGCGGCGTTCGAGACCACCTGCGGGCCGAGCTTCTGGGCCAGGAGTTCGTCCGTTTGTTCCCGGGTCAGGGGCCGGAGGTCGTGCCGTTCGGCGATGCCCTCGAACCAGAGCTGCAGGAGCGGCTCGGGCAGGCCCGGCCGGGTGGCGGCCGCGACGAGGAGTTTCGCCCAGCCGGCCGCGGCCAGCTCCACGAGGACACCTGCGGTGGACTCGTCGAGGTCGTGGGCGTCGTCCACCAGCAACAGGAGCGGCTTCTGGGTGGCCCGCCGCTGCCCCTCAAGATAGCTCCAGAAGGTCCGCAGCACGGCCAGCTGGGAGGTGGCCTCCTCCACGGGCAGGTCCACGATGAACGGCGCGAGGATGCCGTAGGGGACGTGGCTCAGCGCCGGGCTGCCGTGCAGGCGCACGGGGGTCATGTGGCCGCCGAGCTCCGCAGCCACGGTCTCCATGATCGATGACTTGCCGATCCCGTGGTCGCCCAGGAGCAGGACCGCGACGTGCGCTCCCCCCTGCAGGGACTCGACGGCGGATGTCACGTCCTCCGCCCGGCCGGCGAGGGCAGGGCGCTTTGCGGCGGGGTTCTCCCCGCTGGCTCTAGATGAGTCCAAGCAAATCACTCCGCGAGGACACCCCGAGCTTGGTGAAGACCTGGTAAAGGTGCCCCTCCACGGTCCGTATCGAGATGCCCACCTCGAGCGCGATGTCCTTGTTGGAGACCCCGTTTCCGGCGAGGGCCGCGATTTGCCGTTC
>NZ_JBFTNO010000050.1:0-15637 GCF_056397525.1 Arthrobacter sp. 05L45_2
ATAAAACTGTCGGATAAAACTGTCGGCAAGGAGACTTGGAGCATGCTAGACATCGAAGTGATCGAGGACCCGGCCGCGGCGGAGGCCTCTTTGGACCCGATCCGCACCCGGATCCTCCGTGAGCTTGCCGAGCCCGGTTCCGCCACGCAGCTTGCCGCGAAGGTGGGGCTGCCGCGGCAGAAAGTGAATTACCACCTGAAAGCGCTCGAACGGCACGGGCTGGTGGAACTCATCGAGGAGCGCCGGCGGGGAAACGTCACCGAACGCCTCCTGCGGGCGACGGCGTCGTCGTACCTGATTTCGCCGTCGGCGCTGGCGTCCGTGGCCCCGGACCCGCGCCGCTTCTCGGACCGGTTCTCCGCGTTCTGGCTGCTGGCGCTCGCGGCCCGTATGGTCCAGGAGGTGGGCCAGCTGATCGCCGGTGCCGCCGCGGCGAGGCAGAAACTCGCCACCTTTGCGATCGATGGCGAGGTGACGTTCAGGACGGCCGCCGACCGGGCGGCGTTTGCGGAGGAACTCGGCGTCGCAGTCACCCGACTCGTGGACAAGTACCACGACGGCGGACCGACCGGTCCCGCGGCCAGCCAGGACGGGGCCCCGGCCGCTAGGCCGCCTGCCGGACGCAAGCACCGGCTCGTCGTCGCGCTCCACCCGGCGTTGAAGACGCCGCCGAATAGCACCCCACGCAGCCCCCAGGGCGCGACCCCACAAGCCAAGGAGCAGAACAATGACTGACAAGCGCGAATTCGAGATCGTCTACGACGCTGAGCTGCCGGGCACCCCCGAGCAGGTCTGGGAGGCCGTCACCAAGGACACTCCCGCCTGGATGTTCCCCACCGACCAGTGGCCCGCGGTCCGCACCGTCGAGGACTACCCGTCCCACCTGGTGTCCCGGATGGAGGGACCTGACGGCTGGTTCAACCAGCTGGAGCACGTTCTGGAACCGGCCGACGGCGGCCGGGCGCGGCTGCACTACGTCCACAGCGGCATCTTTGCGGACAACTGGGTCGAACAGTACAACGGCGCCAGCAAGCACACCGCCTTCTACCTCCACACCCTCGGCCAGTACCTGCAGCACTTCAGCGGGAGGCCCGTGGTCTTCACGGATATCCAGGCCCCGGCCCCGTCGCAGGCGCCGGATGGCTTCGACCGGCTCAAGAAGGCCCTCGGAGTGGCTGGCTCGGCCCCGGGGGATGGGGTGGCATTGGACATCGACGGCGTCGGCCACCTGTCCGGCGAAGTGGACTTTGCCAACGAAAACTTCCTCGGAATTCGGACCGCCGACACGATGTACCGGTTCTTCGGACGCAACAACTTCGGAGCGCCGGTGGGCATGACCGTGCACGACTTCAGCGGCCGGGGCGACTCCGCGGCGACGGCGGATGCGTGGGCCGGGTTCCTCGCGAAGGTCTACGCCTAGGTCCCTCCTCCGCGGCCCCCCCGTTTCCACGCGACCACGCTTCGCCACTTCGACGGTTCCGCGCCGCCTCGATGTTTCTGGGCGTCGAACCGGCAGGGAACCGTCGAAACGGGCGTGGTGGCCCAGCGGTCAGGCGATGGCGACGGCGGGCTGGGCGGCCAGGTTCCGGCGCAGCTGGGGCGAGCTGTCCAGCCGATCCTGGGCCGCGCGGAGGGCGAGCACCGCAGTCTCCAGTTGCTCCGGCGGCAGGGTGAACGGGACGCGCAGGTAGTGTTCGAACGCGCCGCCGACGCCGAACCTTGGTCCCGCCGCGAGCCGGATGCCGAAGTCCGGGGCGATCACGGCCAGGGCGGTGCTCACCGGCGCCGGCAGCCGGCACCAGACGGACAGCCCGCCGTCGGGCCGTTCCGCTTGCCACGACGGAAGCTGGCTGCGGATCAGATCGAGCAGGACGTCCCGGTTTCCGCGCAGCGACGCGAGCCGCGCCGGGAGCGGCTCGGCAAGATCGCTCACGAGGTGCGCCGCGGCGAGCTGCTCCACCACGGGGCCGCCGAGGTCCAGGGTGGTGCGGGCGGCGGCGAAGCGGCGGATCAGGGGCTCGCTGGCACGGATCCAGCCGGTGCGCAGCCCCGCCCAGTGCGACTTGCTCAGGGATCCGAGGGAAACCACCGCCGGGCTGAACGCGGCCATGGGCGTGGAGCGGACGCCGTCGAGGTTCAGCTCGCGGAGCGTTTCGTCGGCCACCAATACAGTGCCCGCCGCCGCGGCAGCAGCGACAAGGCGGCGCCGCTGCTCGTCGGGCATCAGGCGGCCGGTGGGATTGTGGAAGTCGGGCACCACGTACGCCATCGCCGGCCGCTGCTGCAGGAGTGCGGACTCCATCGCGTCGAGGTCCCAGCCGGGGTGCCCGTTGCCGCCCGGCGCGCGCAGGCCGCCGGAATGGTGGCCGCCGTCGGAAGTTGCCGCGGGCATGGCCACCGTGACCGGCCGGCAGCCCGCTGCCCGGATCGCGTCGAGGGCGTTCGGGTAGCTCGGATGCTCGACGAGGACCCGCTCCGAACGCCCCGCCAGGGTCCGCAAAACTATGTTCAGCGCGTGCTGCGCGCCGGACGTGACCAGGATCTGCCCGGCCGTGGTGGGCACGCCGGCCGCCGTGTATTGGGCCGCGATGGCCTCACGGAGCGGTCCGACGCCGAGCGCGTCGTACCCGAATCCGGGCAGGAGCGCCGGCAGTTCCGTCAGCGCCGCGGCGAACGCGCGGTGCACCACTTCGCCGCTGGCGGGCAGCGAGGCGTAGGCGAGGTCGATGATTCCGTCCGGCACCGCCAGCCCGGGTGCGCCGCTGAGCCGGAGTCCGCCGTCGTTCGCCCCCGCATGGACGGGCCCCTGGCTGGGGATGCAGCTCCGGCTCCGGCTGCCCTGGCCGCTGCTGAGGTACCCCTGTTCGCGCAGCAGGGCGTAAGCCGCCGTCACCGTGGTGCGGCTGATGCCGAGGGTCGCGGCCAGTGCCCGCTCACTGGGCAGTGCGACGTCGAGGGGGACCCGCCCGTCCAGCACCAGGAGGCGGACGACGTCGGCCAGCTCGCGGTAAGCGGGCGAGGCGCCGACGTTCCACTCACCCAGCAGGCGTGCAAGGGAACTCGGATTCAGGGAGGCGGACATAAGGCCAGTATTTCAAACTGGCTATGGATTGCAAGGCCAGTTTTGGCAATGATTGAAGGCATGATGACGCGCAGACTCCTCCAGCTCCAGATTGGCCTCGCCCTATATGGCGTTTCGCTGGCCATGGTTATCCGTGCCAGCCTCGGCACGGCTCCGTGGGATGTCTTCCACCAGGGACTCGCGGGCCGGACCGGCCTGAGCCTGGGCACGGTTGTCATCATCGTCAGTTTCCTGGTCCTGCTGCTGTGGATCCCGCTTCGGCAATGGCCGGGCGTCGGCACGGTCTTCAATGCGGTGCTGGTGGGCGTCTTTGCCGACATCGGGCTGGCCCTGATTCCGAAGTTCTCACACCTGGGCGGCCAGATCGCGTTGCTGGTGGGGGCCGTGCTGCTGAACGGTGTGGCGTCGGCGCTCTACATCGGCGCCCGCCTGGGCCCCGGGGCGAGGGACGGCCTAATGACCGGACTCGCACGGCGCACCGGGTGGCCCGTCAGGGGCGCGCGGACCGCCATCGAGGTGGTGGTGCTGGCCGCCGGCTGGCTGCTGGGCGGTTCGGTCGGCGTCGGGACGGTGCTCTACGCGCTGGCGATCGGCCCGCTGGTGCAACTCCTGCTGCCGCGGTTCACGGTGCCCGAGGCCAAGGTGCCCGAGGAGGAGTCGCCCGAACCACCGGTATCAGCAGCCGACCCGGCGGTGGCCACTCTCTGACCGTCTGGTGGCCCGGGAACTGGTGGGGCTCCCTGACGGAGTGCGCGGTTCCCTCCGCCCCGGACGTTTGCAGGCCATCGACTTCGACGCGCAAAACATCCCTCGACGCGCAAATTACCGCTCGCTAGGGGAATTACCGTCGCCTAAGGCATTTTGCGCGTCGCTGGCACGTCGCCGAGTCGACAGGCCACCCCTCGGAACGGCCCACCCCGCGGCCCCGGCACACCGCGCCCCGCCTCACCCGTTCTGCATACCTGGCGGGGGCTGGCAGGTGGGGCAGAAGTAGATGTCCCGTTCCTCCGTTCCGCTGGCCTTGGCCAAAACCCCGCGCCGGATGGGGGTGCGGCACTTCAGGCAGGGCTGGTGCTCGCGCCGGTACACCCAGTAGCCGGGCCGTCCCGCGGTCCGGCCCACCGGGACGCCGCGGGCGTTCAGCACCGTCACCCGCCGCCCCGGGCCGAGGTTCGCCGTCAGCAGTACCTTTGCGTCGGTGATCATCGCGGCCAAATCCGGCACCGCGGAGACCGGGGCTGCGGGGTGGATGCCGGAGAGGAAGCACGCCTCGCAGCGGTAGATGTTGCCGATGCCGGCGAGGTTGCGCTGGTCCAGGAGGGCGACGCCGATCGGCACGTCGGGGTCCGCCAGCAGCCGCCGTTCGGCCTCCGCCATGTCCCAATCCGGGCCGAGGAGATCCGGTCCGAGGTGGCCGACCACACTGGCTTCCTCCGCGGTGGGGATGACCTCGAGAATGCCCAGGGAGAATCCGACGGCGTCCGCGGACGCGGTGCGGAGCACGCAACGGGCCGTGAATCCGGGCTTCCGCCAGCGCCCGCCCGGGGGATAGACCTGCCACGTGCCTTCCATTTTCAGGTGCGAGTGGATGGTCAGCGGGTCCTTCGGCGTCGGGCCAGTCACCCGCATCAGCAGGTGCTTGCCGCGGGGGACAACTTCCTGGACAGTCCAGCCGCCCAGCTTCAGCGTGGCGAACCGGGGCACCCGGAAGTCGGAGGCGAGGAGCTCCTTGCCGGCCAGCGCGGCGTGCAGCTGCGCCGCGGCCCGAAAAACCGAATCCCCCTCAGGCACGGATCCTCAGTCCCTTCGGGGTGGAATAGGCGCCGGCCTGGGCCAGGGCGGCTGCGACCGGTGTGTCCAGGATGCCGTGGCCGTTGACTTTCTCCATGATCAGCTTGTCGACGGCGCCCCGGGTCACAACCCCCACCAGCGCGGCGCCGGCGGCGGCCAGCAGCCCGGCGTCGGTGCTGAATGCCAGCAAAGTCTTGCCGCCGCGTTCGACGTAGAGGACCAGGGCGCCGTCCACCAGCACCACCAGGGCGCCGGCCTTCCGGCCGGGGCGGTGGCCCGTTCCCGCCTCCACGTCCAGGGCAGGCCAYGGCAGGGCCGCGCCGTAGGGATTGGCGGGATCTGTGGCGGCGAGCGCCAAAGCGACCGGTTCGGCATTCTCCAGCTGGGCGTCCTCAACATAGGAGCGCAGCCGGTCCACCGTGGCCGGCACCGCGAACTGCGCGGCGCCGAGGTGTTCGATGAAGTAACCGCGGCGGCATCGCCCGGCCTCCTCCAGCCGCGCCAGCACCTTGTACATCAGGCCGAACCCGCCCAGGATGTTTTCCGCCATGACCGAGCCCCGGGTGACCACGCCGTAGCGGTCCAGCAGCAGTTCGGCGGTGGCCCGGGCATGGATGGTGGCGTCGAGTTCCGGGGAGGGGAGGGCGGACCAGCGCCCCGCGGCCAGGGGCGGTGTGGGTGTGGTTCCGCTGACCGAACCGTAGCGGCCGCCGGTGAGCCCGGGCGACCCGAGCAGCCCGCTGCCGTGGGCGCGGCCCAGCCGGCTGGGCCGCGGGGCGCGGGCCCGCGGAGCCCGCCCCACCTGGCGGTGCGCGGTGTGGCCGCCGGCGATGAGGGCGCGGACGGGGGCGAAGGTGTCGCCGGTGATCCGGCCGGCCCAGGCCAGATCCCAGAGCGCGGACACAACGTCCTGGTCGCTCAGGACCGTGTCCATCCCGCCGGCAATGTCAGTGAGCTGCCGGAAGAAGTAGCCGCCGCCGTTGTTCTGCAGGTGGTCAAGGAGCCGCTGCTGGGCGTCCCCGGGCTCGAAGTCGATGGCGGGGTTCAGCGTCAGTTCGGCCGAGTCGGCGAGGTGCAGGCTCACCCAGCCGTCGTTGCCGGGCAGGGAGCCGGCCCCGGACCAGAGGACTTCCCCGGCCGCCATGAGTTCGTCGAGCATGGCGGGCTGGTAATTGGAGACCCGGCTCGCCAGGACCAGGGGTTCCCAGGCCGACGCCGGAATCGGGATGCCGGAGAGCTGGTCGACGGCGGTGATGATGCCGTCCAGCCCGCGCAGTGCCGACTGGCCCCGGCCGCCGGGGGTCCGCACGTGCTGCCACGCTGGAAGGAACCGCCCGTACGCCGACGTGTCCACAGGTTCGACCTCGGCGCGCAGCGCGGCCAGTGACCGGCGCCGGAGCTTGCGCAGTACCTCGGCGTCGCACCATTCGCTGGCCCCCGCCAGAGGCTGAACGACGGCCGGAGCGGCGGCCGCGGCACCGTCGGCGCCGCCGTCGTCCGCACCGTCGGTGCCCGCGGGTGCTGCATTGGGAGCCGCTGCGTGGGGGCGGAACTCGCCCTCGACGACGCGGCCGTCAGCGGCCAGCCGTTTCAGGGCCGTGYCGACGACGGCGACGCCGAGTCCCAGCCGGGTGGCTGCTTCGCCGGCAGTGAAGGGCCCGTGGGTGCGGGCGTAGCGCGAGACGAGGTCGCCCAGCGGGTCGGCGACGGGCTCGATGAACGCCAGCGGCACACCCATGGGCAACGGAACGCCGAGCGCATCCCGCAGCCTCGCGGCGTCCTCAACGGCGGCGAACCGCTCGGCGCCCCCAATGTTGACCTTGATCGCGCGGTTTGCGCGCTGCAGCGCGGCCAAGTGCGCGGCGGCCTCTGCGGCGTCGGCGCCCACGGCAACCGCCGCGACGGCTTCCTCCTCCGGCGCGGCTTCAGCCGCATCCGGCGCAGCCGCGGCTTCGCCGGCCACCCCGGCGGCCGCCGCATCCGCCCCCTCCGGCTGGTCCTGCGCCTCGAGCCGGGCCGCGACTTCGCCGGCGGTAAGCGGGCCGAGCAGCCGGAGCAGGTCGGCCACCCCTTCCAGTCCGCGCATCCGGCGGTCCGGGGCGAGGCGCTGAAGTTCGAGCTCGGTGGCCTCGATGACTTTGGCGTCGAGTAGTTCGCGCAGTTCCACCCTGCCCAGGAGCTCGTTGAGCAGGGTCGAATCGAGCGCCAGGGCGGCGGCCCGGCGTTCGGCCAGCGGCGAATCACCCTCGTAGAGGAACTGCGCCACGTAGCCAAAGAGCAGCGACTTTGCGAACGGCGAGGGCTGCTGCGTGGTGGTTTGCAGGATCCGCAGTTCGCGCCGCTCGATCGAGGCGGCGATGTCCTTCAGGGCGGGAAGGTCGTAGACGTCCTGCAGGCACTCGCGCACGGTCTCGAGCACGATCGGGAAGGTCGGGTACTTCCGGGCGACGTCCAGCAGCTGGGCGGAGCGCTGGCGCTGTTGCCAGAGCGGCTGGCGCTTTCCGGGCGTCTGCCGCGGCAGCAGGAGGGCCCGGGCCGCGCACTCCCGGAAGCGGGAGGCGAACAGTGCGCTGCCGCCGACCTCAGCGGTGACAATCTGTTCGAGTTCCTCGGGCTCGAAAAGGAACAGTTCGGCGCCGGGCGGTTCGTCCTCCATCATCGGCACCCGCAGCACGATGCCGTCGTCGGCTGCCATCGCGGAGCCGTCCAGCCCGTAGCGCTGCTGCAGGCGCTGGCCGACGGCCAGGGCCCAGGGCGCGTGCACCGGCATGCCGAAGGGGCTGTGCAGCACCACCCGCCAGTCGCCGAGCTCGTCGTGGAACCGCTCCACCACCAGGGTGGTGTCGCTGGGGACCACCTCGGTGGCGAGTTTCTGTTCGGCGAGGTACTGGATCAGGTTGTTGGCGGCGAAGTCGTCCAGGCCGGTGGCCTTGCAGCGCTCGGTGGCCGGGCCGACGTCGGATGCCGAGAGTTCGCGCATAAATGCGCCGAGGGCCCGGCCCAGGTCCACCGGCCGGCCGAGCGAATCGCCCCGCCAGAACGGCAACTTGCCCGGCTGGCCGAAGGCGGGGGAGACGAGGACGCGGTCGTGCGTGATGTCCTCGATCTTCCAGCTGGTGGCGCCGAGGGCAAAGATGTCCCCGACCCGGGATTCGTAGACCATCTCCTCGTCCAGCTCGCCAACCCGGCGCCCGCCCTTGGCGGTGGACGCCTGGCTGGGGGCCTTGCCCTCGCTGGAGCCGTCGCTACCGGTGCCCTCCGCCTCGGTGCCGATGATGTAGACCCCGAACATGCCGCGGTCCGGGATGGTGCCGCCGGAGGTCACGGCCAGCCGCTGCGAGCCCGGGCGTCCCTCGATGGTGCCTGCATTGCGGTCCCAGACAATCCTGGGCCGCAGTTCGGCGAATTCGTCCGAGGGGTAGCGTCCGGCCAGCAGGTCCAGGGTGGCCTCGAACGCGGAGCGCGGGAGCGAGGCGAAAGGCGCGGAGCGGCGGACGGTGGAAAACCATTCCTCGACGTCGATCCCGCCGAGTGCGGTCGCGGCGACGGTCTGCTGGGCGAGGATGTCCAGCGGATTCGCCGGGACGTAGAGCCGCTCGATCTTGCCGTCCAGCATCCGTTCGACGGTGATGGCCGTGTGGACCAGGTCCGCCCGGTGCTTGGGGAAGAGCACACCCTGGGAGACTTCGCCGACCTGGTGGCCGGCGCGGCCCACGCGCTGCAGCCCGCTGGCCACCGACGGCGGGGATTCGACCTGCACCACCAGGTCCACGGCGCCCATGTCGATGCCGAGTTCCAGCGAGGAGGTGGCCACCACGCAGCGCAGCCGCCCGGACTTCAGGTCGTCCTCGATCAGGGCGCGCTGGTCCTTGGATACGGACCCGTGGTGCGCCCTGGCCAGCACCGGGTCCGCGCCCGCGGTGCTGCCGGCCTGGGCCATCATGTGCGCCGGCGTGGCCGTCGAGGTGGCGGGGCCGCCGGACGACGCCGGGGCGGCGTCGTCCCAGCCTCCGCCCTCCGCCATCAGCTGGCGTTCGACGTAAATTTCGTTCAGCCGGGCCGTGAGGCGCTCCGTGAGCCGGCGGGAGTTGGCGAACACGATGGTGGACTGGTTCGCCAGCACCAGGTCCACGATCTTCTCCTCGACGTGCGGCCAGATGGACGCCTGTGGCTGCAGCCCCGAYGCAGGCCCCGAATCGAAGGCCCCGGCGGCGCCCTGGAGGTCGGACATGTCCTCGACCGGAACGGAAACGGTGAGGTCCCAGGTCTTCTTCGATGGAGGCGCCACGATTTCCACCGGGGCGGATCCGGCGAGGAACTGAGCCACCAGTTCTTTGGGCTCCACGGTGGCGGAGAGCCCAATCCGTTGCGCGGGCTTGGGCAGGAGGGCGTCGAGGCGCTCCAGGGAGACGGCCAGGTGGGCGCCGCGTTTGGTGCCGGCGACGGCGTGGACTTCGTCCACGATGATGGTGTCGACCTCGTCCAGGGTTTCGCGCGCCTTGGAGGTCAGCATCAGGAAGAGGGACTCGGGCGTGGTGATGAGGATGTCCGGCGGGTTGCTCAGCAGCGAGCGGCGGTCCGCCGCCGTCGTGTCTCCGGAACGGACACCCACAGTGGTCAGCGGCGCGGGAAGCCCGAGCCGCTTGGCGGTCTGGGTGATGCCGATCAGCGGCGCGCGCAGGTTGCGTTCGACGTCGACGCCGAGGGCCTTCAGCGGGGAGATGTACAGGACCCGGGTCTTCCGCTTGGGCGTTTTCCGCCGTCCAGGCTTGGCGGCTGCGGCGTCCAGGCCCGGCAGCTCCTCGGGTTCCGCCGGGACGGAGACAAGGAGCCGGTCCAGGGCCCAGAGGAAAGCTGCGAGCGTTTTGCCCGAGCCGGTGGGCGCGACCACCAGGGCGTGGGAGCCGGAGGAGATGGCATTCCACGCGCCGTTCTGGGCCGGGGTGGGCGCGCTGAAGGCACCCAAAAACCACTCACGGGTCGGCCGGCTGAACCGGTCCATTGCCTCGGCCTCGAGTGTGCCGCCGGCGAGCTCCTGCCCCTTCATTCCTCCATCATGCCTTACGGCACCGACAGTAATTCGCGGGCTCATCGCCGCCCGGCCTCCGGCAGGACGCGCCGAGCTACATCGCCGCGAAGGCCCCGATGGTCAGGAGCTTGATGGCCGACTCGCTGCAGGCGTCTTTCGCGGCCGGGAGGAACAGTGATGCTGTGTCTTCGGGCGGGTAGACCCGGAAGCCGGCTGCCGGGACGTGGGTGCAGCTGGGGTAGTTCCCGGCCTGGGTGTAGCGCAGGGTGGCCTTACCGGACTGCCCCGGGGCCAGCAGCACGCTGGCGACCGGGGTGGAGTCGTCGCGGGTGGCGGCTGCTCCAAGCGGGTTTCCGGTGGCGCTGGCGGTGAGGGACACTCCGGCGAAGCCCTTCAGCAGGCAGGAAGCGGAGCCGGAGTTCTTTAGGATCAGCTGCATGTAGACGCTGCCGGCAGCGCCGCCGCCGCTGGCGTCCAGGGAGCCCTTGAGGTTCGCAGCCTTGCAGAGGGCAGGTCCGGACGCGGACGTGGTGGCCGTCGTCGCGGTGGCCGCGCCGGAGGCCGTCGGGGTCGCGGCAGCGGAACTCGGCTGGCTGGTATCGCTGGCGGACGCAGACGGCGTGGAGGAGCTGCTGGTGGCCTGGGTCTGGCTTTGGGTGGTCGCGCAGCCGCTGAGCAGCAGCGCCACCCCGGCAGCCGCCGTCACGGACATGAATACGAGTTTGTTTTTCATCTGCTGAGACCTCATGGCATAACTGTGATGTTCCACAGTTGCCTTAGTCAACGACGCCACGACGCAGGGCCCGGATTGACGCCCGGATTGTGATTTCCGGGCATCAACCGGGTGGAGCACCGTGGCGCCGTCGACTTCGGGCGCGCTAGTCCTTGGGTGCGGTGCCGCCGGCCGGAACCCGCGCGGGGGTGGCCCGCCGGCTCCGCAGCAGGGCCAGTCCGCCCAGCACCAGGCCGCCGATACCGGCAACCAGGCCCGCCCAGCTCAGGGCCTGGCCGCCGTCGTCGTCCTTCGCGGAGGACGCTGCCGTGACAGACCCGGCTGCCTCCGCGTCGTGCGCGCCGGAGGCGGCAGCGCCGTGGCTGTCCGCCGCTGCCGCCGTGATGGTCACCGACGGCGACGGGGACTTCAGATCGTGCTCGTCCTGGCCGGCCGCAGGGATCTGTGACCAGTCGACCGTTCCGGTTTCGCAGGTCTGCAGGGTCCGGAAGTAGAGGGTCTTTCCGGGCTCGTCCGGCAGCTTCACGGACAGGACCAGGGTGTCGCGGAGCTCCGGGCTCAGGGGGGTCTTGGCCGTGTAGACGATCTGGCTGGTGCGCTTGGTGATAGAGGAACCGTCCGCGAGCTTCTTGGGCTGCGCCAGCTTCTCGGTGACCTTCGCTGCAGTCCAGCTGGGGTTCACGGTGGGCAGGGCGTCGTCGAGCTCGTTCGGCAGGCTGATGGCGATTTTGGTGGTGCTGGATTCCCCGCAGCCATGCGGGACGGCGAACGTCAGCAGGGCGTACGAGCCCGCCGCCGTCTGGTCCGGGGTTGCTTCGACGTGGGCCGATGCGCCGCTGATCCCGGCGAGCATAAGGGCCGAGGTGGCGGCGGTGACGGCGGCTGCGGTGAGGCCGCGGCGGAGGGCAGATTTGTGCTGTGAAGTGGTCAAAACGGGTGCCTTTCAGGCGGGCGCGGCGGCAAGGCGGCGCGCGGAAACAGGGAGGCACGGCGGGCCTCCCGTCGCTGGGTTCAGCGGAGGGTACGGCCGGTGCCTTAAGAAGGGTTAGGAAGGAACGACGACGGCGGGCGGCCCGCGGCGGCAGTCGGCCCGGAGGTTGCGCCAGGGGAGCGGAACGGCGGCCCTGGGGTGCGGCGGTACGGCGCGGGCGACTGCAGGCCTGAGCGGAGCAGGGGCGGGGAGCTCGATGAGCGGCCGGAGCCATGCGGCGAGCGACCAGAGGGCATCTTCACCCTTGGCCAAAAGCAGGGCACAGGCGAGTGTGGCCAGTGCGTGGCCCGCCAGCATCGACCAGGAGGCCACGGAGTCCAGTTCGTGCAGCTGCAGGTGTCCGGCCGGATGCGGCAGTTGCACGAATCCCGTGTGGTGCGCGGCAGTGGCAGCAGCGCTGGCGAGGCCCGCAGAGCCGGCGGCTCCGGCGTCGCTGGCAGTGCCGCCCGTGCCGGCGTCGGCCGCGGCGGGGGTGCTGAAAGCGGCGAATGCCTCGTGCAGGATCACCTGGCCGGCCCCGAGGAGGGCTGCCATGGCCGGGAGGTTCAGCTTCAGCCGGGTGGCCGCGGTGGACGTCAGGCCGGTGAGGGCGAGGACGGCGGCCAGGATGGCGGGGGCGGGAAGCTGGCCGCCGGCGATCACGTGCGCGGCGGCGGCGAGCGTCACCATGGTGGCGGCCACCATGGCGGCGCGGAGCGAATGGAAGGGTGTCCGGGCACGGGATGTACGCACCGGGGCCTCCTTCACCGTTCGACGCGGGCTGCAAACGCCCCAATTCTACTGGGTGTCGAAGACGGCGGGGTGATGGGTGGCCGAGCGGGCGTCATCTTGTGGTGCTCCGGACGCTTGGCGCTGCGTATCCTGCCCTTCGACGCGAAAAATACCCCTCGCGACCGGAATACCCACCGCGCTGGGTATTTTGCGTAGCGCGGGGCGCAAACCGCCGCGCCGGGCACGAACCGTCGCGTCCGGCCCTGTCCGCCGCGCCAGAACCGAACCGCCGCGGAATCACGGCCTCACATGGTGGGGCCGGTGCCGTTGGCGGCCCGGCCACCCCGGGGCGCCACGGACAGGGAGACGGTCACGGTGTCGCCGTCGCCGAACCCCTCCTGCAGGCGGACGTGCTTCTTCACCGGAAGGACGTAGTCTCCGTTGCGGGGCAGCAGCGAGGTTTCCCACTCGGTGTCGCCGATCCGCGCGGCCACCGGGATGGCACCCCACCCGTAGGTTGCCTCTGCGGCCTCGGCCCGGACGAAATCGGATGCGTCCGCGGGCAGGGTCAGCCAGTAGAACGGCGCCGGTCCGCGCCATTCGAACAGTTCCGCGTCGAAGGTCATGTCCACGTCAGGACACGCTAATCGGCCGGGGTCCTGTTGGCAACGGTTCTGCCGGGCGCCGGGAGCCGGCACCCGGGAGCGCGAAGCTACAGCAGGCTCGTTCCGATGTCCGTGCCGATCCGGCGCAGCAACGCAGCGGACAGCGCGGGGTCCCTGGCCGAGTCGAGGTCCGTGTAGTCGGCCAGGGTGTACACCCGGGTGAGGGCCAGTTCGTGCCAGCGTTCCCGGGGGAGCAGGGAGCGTCCGGCGACGGCGATGATGGGACGGGTTCCGGAACGACGGGCGACGGCGGCGGGCAGTTTCCCGGCCAGCGTCTGTTCGTCGAGGCTCCCCTCGCCCGTGATGACGACGTCGCACTGGTCCTTGCGGGCGTCGAAGTCCAGCAGATCCAGGAAGTAATCGGCCCCCGAGACCTGCCGCGCCCCGAGCAGCAGGCAGGCGAAGCCGATCCCGCCGGCGCTGCCAGCGCCGTCGTGCTCCGCCACGGTCGCGGCGTCGTCGAATCCTGCCTCCGCGATCCTGGCAACCAGCCGCGCCAGGCCGCCGTCGAGGACGTCGACCTCCGCGGGTCCGGCGCCCTTCTGCGGCCCGAAGACAGCCGCCGCGCCGGCAGCACCGAGCAGGGGGTTGCTGACGTCGCTGGCGACGACGAGTTCCGTGCCGGCCAATTCCGGGGGCAACGCGCCGTGGATGCGGTCGATCATCTCCAGGTCCCCGCCGCTGCCGGTGAGGGGCCGGCCCGTCGCGTCGCGGAAGCTGAGGCCCAAAGCGGTGAGCATGCCCATCCCTCCGTCGGTGCTGGCGCTCCCGCCCAGGGCCATGACAATCCGGACCGGCCTGAGGCTGAGGGCGGCCAGGACCGCCTCACCGAAGCCGCGGCTTGATGCGTTGAGGGGCTCCAGCCGCCCGCCCGCCAACGTCCCGAGCCCGCAGGTGTTGGCCACCTCGACGACGGCGGTGACGCCGTCGAACGCGATACTGGCCTGGACCGGTTGCCCCGTGGGGCCCGCCACGGTGCAATCATGCCGACTGAAGCCGGCCGCGACGGCGGCGTCCACGCTCCCGTCGCCGCCGTCCGCCAGCGGAAGGAGTTCGCAGAGCACCCCGCCGGTCCTGGCGGCGGAGCGGAGCCCCGCCGCCAGGGCATCCGCGACCTCAGCCGCCGTGAGGCTGCCCTTGAACTTGTCGGGTGCGATAAGGGTGCGGATGGTGTTTTCTGCCGGGGTCACGTTAGAGCGTTTCCGAGTAGGCGGGGCGGCGGCCGTCTGCGGCCGGTGACGGGCCGGTGGTGCCTGCCTCGTCTGATGCGCTGGCGGCGTGGACGGTGCGGGCACCGTCCGTGGGCTCGCCGGTGGGGACGGGAGCGTTGCTGGGGAGTGGTTCGACTACCTCTCCGGCGAAGACGCGGCGGGCACGGTCGGCGTCGAGGGTGCGGTCCCACCAGGCGATGAAGAGGGTGGCGACGGCGTTGCCGGTGAAGTTGACCAAGGCCCGGCATTCGGACATGAACTTGTCGATGCCGAAGATGAGCATGATGCCGGCGGCCGGGATGGTCCCGATCGTGGCCAGGGTCGCGGTGAGGGCGATGAAGCCGCCGCCGGCCGCGCCTGCCGCGCCCTTGGACGTGAGCAGCATGACCGCGATAAGGCCCAACTGCTGGCCGATGCTGAGGTCGGTATTCGTGGCCTGCGCAATGTAGACGGCAGCGAGGGAGAGGTAGATGGCGGCGCCGTCGAGGTTGAAGCTGTACCCGGTGGGCACCACCAGCCCCACGGTCTCCTTTTTCACGCCCGCGTGTTCCAGTTTGCGCATCAGCCCGGGGAGGGCTGGTTCGGCGGTGGAGGTGCCCAGGATCAGCAGGTATTCCTCTTTGAGGTGGCGAATCATCGAGAAAATGTTCAGCTTCAGGAACGCCATCACTGATCCGAGGACCACCACAACGAACAGGATCGAGGTGGCGTAGAACAGGGCGATCAGGCCGCCCATGCTGGTGAGCGAGGAGACGCCGTACTTACCGACGGCGTAGGCCATCGCGCCGAAGGCACCGATCGGGGCCGCCTTCATAATGAAGCCCAGGATCTTGAACATGACCCCGGTCAGCCGCTGCACCCCGTCCAGTACGGGGGCGCCCGCTTTGCCGATGGCGTTCAGGGCGATGCCGAACACGACGGCGATGAAGATGATCTGCAGGATGTCGCCTTCAACGAACGGGCCGATCACGCTGTTGGGAATGATGTGGGTGATGAACTGCCACCACTCCTGCTTGGCGCCGGCGTCGATGAGTTTGGCCGCGGATTCGGAGGTCTTGATGGAGCCTGCGTCGGCGTTGACGCCGTCGCCGAGGCGGAAGATATTGATGGCGACCAGGCCGAACACCAGGGCCAGGATGGTGCCGACCTGGAAATAGGTCAGCGCCTTCAGGCCCGTCATGCCGACCTTCTTGAGGTCTGCGACGCCGGCGATGCCGCCCACGATGGTCAGGAACACGATGGGGCCGATGAGCATCCGCATCGCATTGACGAACGTCGTGCCGATCGGTTCCAGGGCGGTGCCGGCGGCGGGKGCGAGCCAGCCGACCAGTATGCCGATGAGAATGGCGGTCAGTACCCAGAAGTACAGCTGCCGGTACCAGCGGACCTTGGGGTTCCGCGGTGCCTTTGCGGCGGTGGAGATG
>NZ_JBFTNO010000051.1:0-15405 GCF_056397525.1 Arthrobacter sp. 05L45_2
GATAAGAACGTCGAGGTCCCGAAGGCGTCTGCGTCGCCGTCGTATGTGTTCCGGGTGAACCGGGATGTGGTGGTGCTTAATGATGTGAATTCGGGGAATGTGTGGTTGGTGAACCAGAACATGCAGCTGGTGAACAACTGGGACGACGTAATCCCCCCCAAGAACCAGTCCAACGACCAGGACAAGGAATCCGCGGACAACAACACCATCAACATCCTCCCGGACCGCACCAAGCCGAACCGGCCGCCGGAGACTAAACCCGATACCGTCGGGGTCCGCCCGGGCCGCACCACAGTGCTTAGTGTGCTGGATAACGACTCCGATCCCGACGGCGATGTCCTGACCGCCTCGGTTGCAGGCAACGGCCCCAAAGCCGGCAGCCTCCAGAGCATCTACGGCGGCACGGCCTTCCAGATCACCGTCCCGGCCGACGCGAAACCGGGCACCGAAATTTTCGGCTACAACGCCTCGGACGGCCGCGGCCTCTCCGCCAGCGGCAGCGTCACGCTCAACGTCGTYGGGCCCGATGAAAACAAACCGCCGCTGTTCAAGCGCGGCGAACCCACCACCATGCTCGTCGAGCAGGGCAAAACCGTCAGCCAGAACATCCTCACCGACTGGACCGACCCCGACGGCGACGACCTCGTCCTGATGGACGCCAAGGCGGACAACGACCAGGACCAGGTCAAAGTGCGCCGCGACGGCCTGCTCAGCTATCAGGATTCCGGCGCCGCCCCCGGCAAGAAGACCGTGACCGTCAGCGTCTGGGACGGCCGCGCGACCACCACGGGCAAGGTCATCGTCAACGTCCAGCCGCCGGGCGCCCTCCAGCCGGTGGTCAACGCGGACCACGTCACCGCCGTCGTCGGCCAGGACCTGGTCATCTCCCCGCTGAAGAACGACGTCGACCCCAACGGCGGCGCGCTGCGCCTGGCCCAGGTGGAAGCGGCCGGAACGGCGGAGCTGGGCCCCGTGACCGACGGCGGTACCTTCACCTTTCGCAGCAACACCCCCGGCCCCGTGTACCTGACCTACATTGCCAGCAACGGCCCGCAAAGCACCCAGGGCCTGATCCGCGTTGACGTGGAGTCGGGCAAGGACACCGGCGACCCCGTTGCCGTCCACGACGTCGCCCTGCTCCCGGCCGGTGGCAGCGTCCTGGTGGACCCGCTGGCCAACGACTCGGACCCCGCCGGGGGAGTGCTGGTGCTCCAGTCCGTGCAGCTGCCGGAAAATGCCACCGCCTCCGTCAGCGTGATCGACCACGCCGTGCTGCGGATCACCGACATCACCGGCACCAAGGAACCGTTTATCTTCCGGTACACCATGTCCAACGGCACCAAGTCGGCCACCGGCAGCGTCTCCGTGGTGCCCGTCCCGGCGCCCGCGGTCGTGGAGGCACCGCAGCCCAAACCCGACGAGGTCAACGTGCGTGCCGGCGACGTCGTCACCATCCCTGTCCTGGCCAACGACACCCACCCGCAGGGCGCCAAGCTCACCGTTGACCCGGTGCTGCCCCAGCCCGTGCCCGCCGCGGACGGGAAGAGCTTCGTCTCCGAAAACACCCTGCGCTTCATCGCCGGGCCGGTGCCCAAGACCGTCCGGGCCATCTACAACGCCGTCGACCCGCAGGGCCAGAAGAGCGCCGCCGCCGTCACCATCCACATCCTGCCGCTGGAAGGCGCCCAGAACTCGCGGCCGCAACCGAAGAACCTCACCGCCCGCGTGGTGGCCGGCGGCACCGTCCGGATCCCGGTGGAGCTCGACGGCATCGATCCCGACGGCGACTCGGTCCAGCTCACCGGCATTGACAGCACCCCCTCGATGGGAACCGCCACCGCCGGGAGTACCTTCATCGACTTCACCGCCGCCGGCGACGGGGCCGGAACAGATACCTTCCGCTACAAGGTGGTGGACCGGCAGGGCGCCGTCAACACCGGCACCGTCACCGTCGGCATCGCTCCGCGCGGGGAGACCAACCAGAAGCCGACCCCCGTGGACGACACCGTGTCCGTGCGGCCCGGCCGGCAGATCGCCGTCGACGCCACCGGCAACGACACCGACCCCGACGGCGACCCCATCCGGATCCTGTCCGACGGCGTCGAGGCAGCCCCTGAGTTGCAGGCCACGGTCAGCAAACAAAGCGGCCGGATAATCCTCCTGGCGCCCAACCAGGAAGGCACCGTCAACGTCCGCTACAAAGTGGCCGACGACCGCGGCGCCACGGCCCAGGCCGCCATCGCCGTCAAGGTCCAAAAAGACGTCCCGCTGCAGGCGCCGATCGCCCGGGACGACCGCGTGACCTCCGCCCAGACCCTGGGCAAGACCGCCGTCGACGTCCCGGTGCTCAAGAACGACGAAGACCCCGACGGTGTGGGCGAAAACCTCAAGGTCAGCACCGAGGCGAAGACCGCCAGGCCCGGCACGCAGGGCAACATGATCGTGGACCTGACCGAGCAGCCGCAGCTGATTCCGTACACCGTGGAGGACCTCGACGGGCAGAAATCCACGGCGATCATCTGGGTTCCCGGGATCGGCCAGCAGGTGCCCACCCTGGCCAAGGACGACGTCGTGGAAGTGGTCGCCGGACAATCGGTCACCCTGGACCTCAAGGAATGGGTCAAGGTCCGCGACGGCCGCTCGCCGCGCCTGACCCAGACGGACCGGATCAAGCTGATCGGCGCCGACGGCTCGGACCCGGTGGCCAACAACGGCACGGCCCTGAAGTACACGGCAGGCAAGGACTACGCCGGGCCCGGTTCGCTGAGCTTCGAGGTCACCGACGGCACCGGCCCGGACGACCCGGCCGGCCTGAAGTCCACCCTCAGCATCCGCACCAAGGTCCTCCCGGACCCCAACCGGAACAACCCGCCCGTCCTCCTGGGAAGCCAGGTTGACGTGCCCAAGGGTGACACATCCAGCGTGGACCTGGCCCGGCTGACCACGGACCCAGACGATGGCGACGTGCAGAACATGAAGTACGAGATCCTGGGCGAAGTCCCGGGGGGCTTCGACGCCAAAATCGAAGGCCAGGTCCTGAAGCTCTCCGCCAAGGACGGCAGCGAGGCCGGGGCCGACGGCGCCGTACAGGTCAAGGCCAAGGACCCCCGCAGCCTGGAGGCCACTGCGACTTACCGGTTCACCGTGACGGCGTCCAACCGGCCCCGGCCGGTCGCCAACGACGACCTCGAGCCGAACGCCGCCGCCGGTAAGCCGGTCACTGTCAACGTCCTTGCCAACGACGCCAATCCGTTCCCGGACTCCCCGCTGAGGATCGTGGCAGCCGCCGCCGAAACCGGCTCCGGCAACGTCGCCGTGGAGGGCGGCAATGTTGTGGTCACCCCCGCGGCCGGGTTCTCCGGCACCATGGTGGTGGCCTACACCATCGCAGACAAGACCCAGGACCCGTCCCGGCAGGCCACGGCCAGGATCCGGCTCACAGTAAAGGACCGCCCGCTGGCACCCACCACCCCACAGGCCGCCAGTGTGGGGGACGGCACCGCGCTGCTGAACTGGACCGCCCCGGCGGACCGGGGATCCCCGATCACCAAATACACGGTCTATGGCGAGGGCGGGTTCCGGCAGGACTGCCCGGCCAACTCCTGCACCCTTACCGGCCTGACCAACAACTCGAAGTACCACTTCCAGGTCACGGCGACCAACGCCATTGACGAATCCGAGCGGTCACCGGCGTCCGCCGAAGTGCGCCCTGACGTCAAGCCGGATACCCCGGCAGCACCGTCGCTGAAGTTCGGCGATCAGCAGCTGGCCGTGGCCTGGGTTGCTCCCGCATCCAAGGGCTCGCCGGTCAAGTCCTACGACCTCGAAATTTCCCCGGCCCCGCCGGGACAGAACGCCCAGATCCAGAACCTTTCATCTGTCAGCTATGTCTGGAAGGGCCTGAAGAACGGCGTCGCCTACAAGGTTCGCGTCCTGGCCCGCAACGATGCCAAGGATCCGTCGGAGTGGAGTGCCTACTCCGCCGCGGAGACGCCGGCGGGCAAGCCCGCAACGCCGGCGGCTCCGACCGCGGCGTCCGCGGGGTCCGTGGGGAACCAGAGCCAGCTTCGGGTGAACTGGACTGCACCGGACAACAACGGCGACGCAGTCTCGGCCTACACCCTCACCACGTTCCGCGGTGGCTCGCAGGTGGCCAGCCAGAAGGTCACCTCGACGTCGCAGAACGTCACGGTGGATAATTCCGAGGCCGATTACACCTTCTCCGTTTCTGCCACTAACAAGGCCGGAACGTCCGCCACGAGTGCCCGGTCAGCCGCCATCCGCGCGGCCGGCAAACCCGGAATGGTCTCCGGCGGAACGGTTAAGGAAACCGGTGCCAGCGGCCAGCTGCGGGTGACCTTCACACCCCTAAGCCAGGCACAGCGCAACGGTTCGCAGGCCAGCGAGATCCAGTACAGCTACCGGGCGGCCACGTCCGGCGGCGTGGTCAAGGCCGGTGGCATCGCCGCGGGCGGCGCCACGATCGGCGGGTTGCCCAACGGCAAGAACGTCACCATCAACATCATCGCGAGCTCCACCAAGAACAACATCGCCGGGGACGCCAAGGCTGTGGGCACGGCCAACCCCTACGGCCCGCCCAACGCGCCGGTACTCTCGCCCCAGAGTTCCACCACGCAGCAGGTGCACTGGACGTGGAACAACCCGGCCAACAACGGCCGCGCCATCCAGCGCTTCGAGATCAGCTACGAAGGCGGCGGATGGACCAGCGTTGGCCTGGCAAACCGCTACGACCGCGACACCGGGGCATGGAGTTCCACAAAGAACCTCAAGGTTCGGGCCTGCACTGTGGTCTGCGGCTCCGCGGACTCGGCCAACGCCACCAGCGGGAAGGACCCGACGCCGCCGTTGTCGCAAATCCAGGCGCATAACAGCACCTGCCCGGGCCAACCCGGCCGGAAGGACACCTACGACCCCAGTGGCCCCACCTGCGGCGCCGGCTGGGTCCGGAGCTCCGAAGGCCGGCTCAACATCAACTGCACCAAGGACATCTACGGCAACGGGACGCCCTGGTACCGGATGACCGAAGGCAGCCACCCGGGCTGGTACGTCAAGTCCACCACCGTCAACCTGTACGGCCCCAAGCCCGGTGGCTGCTGATGACCACAACCAACCCACACGCCGGATCCCACGGGGAATCCCTGCCGGCCAACCCCCAACTGCTTGACCCGAATGAACATGGAAGAGGAACCAGCGCATGACGATGACCACAGAGCAGGCCGAATGGTTTGCCGGCACCTTTGAGAAGCTCGTAGCCAACGTGGGGCAGGCCGTGCTGGGCAAGTCGCACGTCATCCGGCTGACCTTCACCGCGATGCTGGCGGAAGGCCACGTCCTCTTCGAAGACGCCCCGGGCACCGGCAAGACCTCGCTGGCCCGCGCCCTCGCCGCCACCGTGCAGGGGTCCAACAACCGCATCCAGTTCACCCCTGACCTGCTCCCGTCGGATGTCACCGGCGTGACCATCTACGACCAGAAGACGCAGAAGTTCGAGTTCCACAAGGGCCCGATCTTCAACAACATCGTCCTCGCCGACGAAATCAACCGCGCCTCACCGAAAACCCAGTCGGCGCTCCTGGAGGTCATGGAGGAGTCCCGCGTCACCGTGGACGGCGCCACCTACGAGGCAGGCCGGCCGTTTATGGTCATGGCCACGCAGAACCCGATCGAACAGGCCGGCACCTACCGCCTGCCGGAGGCGCAGCTGGACCGTTTCCTGATCAAAACCTCCATCGGCTACCCGGACCACGCGTCCACCGTGCAGTTGCTCGGCGGCGCCAACCTCAAGGACCGCTCGCGGGAAATCACCGCAGTGATCACCACCCAGGCCGTCGCCGACATGGCCGACCTCGCCGCCACCACCCACGTGGACACCGCGGTGCTCGAATACATCTCCCGGCTCTGCGAGGAGACCCGCAACGCCCCGGAGACGCGCCTGGGCGTCTCGGTCCGCGGCGCCCTGGCGATGGTCCGTGCCGCAAAGGTCTGGGCCGCCAGCCAGGGCCGGAACTTCGTCCTGCCGGATGACGTCAAGGACCTCGCCGCCGTCGTCTGGACCCACCGGCTGGTCATGGACCCGGAGGCGGAGTTCTCCGGTGCCACCGCCGACGCCGTACTGACCCGGGTGCTGGCCGACGTCGCCGCCCCGCAACAGCGGGCCGCGGTCTAACCGGAAGCTTCCGACGAGTCCACCCGCGGGGCCGCCCACCGGCCCCGCAACCATGCACGAACAAAGGCACCCATATGTCCACCAGCACTCCGTTGAACCGGCTTGCTGAACGCCTGAAGCGGCCCCTGTCCCGGGCCGGCGGGCCCGCCCGGCTGCACCCCTCGGCCGTCTGGGCCGAAGCCCGCAGCACCGCCGCCCTGGCGCTGGCCCCGGCCGGAAACGCCGTCCGCGCGCAGTACCGCCGGCACCTCCACCCGGTGCTGTCGGTGGTCAGTGTCCTCGGCTGGTCCGTCCTGGCCGCGTCCGTGCTGCTCTGGGCCGTCGGCCAGGCGTACGGCTGGCAGGAGGCCAAGGCCGCCGCGATCGCCGCGTTCGTGTTGCTGCTGCTCGCCATTGGCTTCATCCTGGGCCGCTCCTCCTACGGCGTGCTCCTGGACCTTGCCCGGACCCGGGTGGCCGTGGGGGACAGCGCCGTGGGCAGCATCGCGGTCTCCAACACCTCCGCCCGGCCGCTCCTGCCCGCCGACCTGGAACTGCCCGTCGGCGCGGCCACCGCCGTGTTCCACCTGCCCCGGATGAAACCCGGGCAGGTCCACGAGGACCTGTTCACCATCCCGACGGCCCGCCGCGCTGTGATCGTGGTGGGCCCGGTCCGTTCCGTCCGTGCCGACCCCCTGCACCTGCTCCGCCGCCAGGTGCTCTGGACCGAACCCGAGGACCTCTACGTGCACCCCCGGACGGTGGCCCTGGCCGGGTCGGCCGCCGGCTTCATCCGTGACCTCGAGGGCATGCCCACCACGGACCTCTCCAGCGCCGACGTCYCCTTCCACGCCCTGCGCGACTACGTGCCCGGTGACGATCGCCGGCACATCCACTGGAAGACCACGGCCCGGACCAACAAGCTCATGGTGCGCCAGTTCGAGGAGACCCGCCGGTCCCACCTGGCCATCTCCCTGTCCACCAACACGGACGAATACGCCTCCGAGGAAGAATTCGAGCTGGCCGTCTCCGCCGCCGCCTCGATCGGCCTGCAGGCCATCCGCGAGCAACGGGACCTTGACGTCCTCACCCAGAAGGGGCCGCTCCGGTGCGAAACCGGCCGGAACCTGCTGGACGACATGACCCGGATCGTCGGAGCACCGCAGCGCAAGACCGCCGTGGACCTCGCCCGCACCCTCGCCGACACCGTGCCCAACGCCTCGGTGGTGTTCTTCGTGGTGGGCAGCAACGTCAGCCCCACCGAGTTGCGCTCCGCCTCGGCGTCCGTTCCGCCGGGCGTCCGCAGCCTCGCAGTCCGGATCCAGGCCGGTGCCGCCCCGGCCCGGGCCAACATCGCGGACCTGACAGTGCTCACCCTGGGCGATCTTTCCGAGCTGGCCATTGTGCTGAGGAAGGCGGCCGCATGAGCACCGCCACCGGTTTCCGTCCCCGCAACAACGCCGTGCCGCGCCGCCGTTCGGGCTTCGCCGACGGCCAGCCTGCCTGGCATTACGCGCTCGACGCCGGCGCCCTGATCGTGCTGCTGGGGCTCGGCGTCCTGGGGTTCAGCCTCAGCTTCGGCGGCGACCCGTACTATCTGGCCGCAGGCTTCGGCGGCATCCTGTTGGGCTTGGGCATCGCGGCCGCCCAAGTGCATTTCCGGCTGGGTGTGCTGATCACCACGGCCCTGACGGTTGGCGCCTACCTCGTCTTCGGCACCGCCCTGGCCGTCCCGGAGGCGTCCATCGCCGGGGTCCTTCCCACACTTGAATCGCTGCGGACCCTGCTGGTGGGCGTGATGTTCGCCTGGAAGGACATGCTCACCGTCGGCGTGCCGGTCGGCACCGCCGGCGGCACCCTGATCGTGCCGTTCCTCAGCTCCCTGCTCACCGCCCTGGCGGCCGGACTGCTGATCTGGCGGCTCAAGAGCCCCTACTGGCCGCTGCTGCCGGTCCTGGTGCTCTTTATCACCGGCATCGCCTTCAGCACCAACGCCGGCTTCCTCACTGTGGAACGCGGCATTTCGCTGACCGTGGTGGCGATCGCATGGGCCACCTTCCGCCGCGACGCCCTGCGCCGCAACGACACCCGCAAGATCTCGGTCAACCAGCCCGAGTCGGACCAGGYCACCGCCCGCACCGCCCGGCTCCGCCGGGTGGGAACGGCCGCCGCGGTGATCGCCGTCGGCGTCACTGCCGTCGCCTCACCGCTGGTGGCCGCCGACGACGACCGGAAGGTCCTGCGCAACACGATCGTGCCGCCGTTCGACCCGAAGGCCTACGTGACCCCGTTGGCCAGTTTCCGCAACTTCGTCAAGGACAAAAAGGACGACAACCTCTTTATGGTGAAGGGGCTGCCGAAGAACGGCAGGGTCCGGCTCGCTGCGCTCGATTCGTTCAACGGCACCAACTACAACATGGACCCGAACGGATCCGGCAGCTTCAGCAAGGTTGGTGACGCCAAGTCCATCAACACCCTCGCCGATTCGACAGGGATCGTCCCGACCAACAACTACACCCTGAACATCACCATCGAGGACTACCAGGGCTTCTTCCTCCCGGGCGGCCGCAAGACCACCGGGATCAGCTTCGCCACCGACACGGCCGGCGCCGCGTCCGGGCTGTACTTCAACTCCGGCACGGACACCGCCGTCACCACCCGCGGGCTCTCCAAGGGCGACGCGTACAGCGTGCAGGTGGCCGACCCCGCCATGCTCGAACACGGCCAGCTGACGCAGTACGACTTCGCGAAAGTCTCGCTGCCGGACCCCGCCGAGGTACCGCCGGTGGTCGACTCACAGGCCAACGACCTCGCGGCCGACGCACCCACCGCCATTGACAGGGTCCGCCAGATCGAGGCGCACTTCCAGAAAAAGGGCGCCTTCAGCAACGGCCTGATCGCCGACGGCCAGCTGCCGAGTGTCTCCGGCCACAGCGCCAACCGCATCCGCAGCCTGCTCACGGCCAAGCAGATGCTGGGCGATGACGAGCAGTATGCCGTGGCGATGTCCCTGATGCTGCGCCACCTTGGCATCCCTTCCCGGGTGGTGATGGGTTTCTACCCGGATCCCAAGAGCCCGGAAAACGGCGCCGGCGAAGTCCAGATCACCGGAAAGGACGTGCACGCGTGGGTTGAGGTGGCCTTCGACCGGGTGGGCTGGGTGTCCTTTGATCCCACCCCGCCCAAGGACAACGTGCCYATCCCGCCGGACCCGGAGAACAAGTCCAAACCCAAACCGCAGGTGCTGCAGCCGCCGCCCCCGCCGCAGGAGCCGGCCGAACTGCCGCCGGACTCCTCGCCGGACGCGCTGGACGCGGACGAGAAGAAGAACAACCCCTGGCTGTTCTGGGGCCCGCTCCTTGCCGCGATCGGCACGGCGCTGATTCCCGTCGCGGTCCTGGCGCTGCCGCTGCTGCTGATCGCGCTGCTGAAGGCCCGGCGCCGGAAGGCCCGGTTCACCGACGGCCACCCCGCGCAGCGCGTCGGCGGCGGCTGGAACGAGGTCCTCAGCCTCGCGACGGATCTCGGCGCCGGCGTGGACACCCGTGCCACCCGCCGCGAGTCCGCCGTTGTCCTCGGCGAGGCGTTCCCCGCCAGCCAGGGCACCACCACCCTGCTGGCCCACCGCGCCGATGCCGCCATCTTCGGGGCCGGACAGCCCAGCGAGGAGCAGGTCACGGAGTACTGGCAGATGGTGGACGGCTCACTGAAGGCGATGACCGGGACCGTCGGGTTCTGGCGCCGCCAGCAGGCCCGCTTCTCGCCGCGCTCCCTGCTGGCCGACGGGCGGACCGCCCTGAAGCTGCGCGGACTGCGCCCCGTGCTGCCCGGCGGCCGCCGCCGCGGCGGTACCGCTGCCGGCGACGGAAACGGGCCCGCGGCAGTTGACCCGGCCGTCTTCGGCCCAGCTAGTACAGTGGAGCCCGGTCCGGACCACGAACCGCAGCGAACAGCCAGGAAGAACCGCAACGAGCCATGACCGACGACGTCGAGCGCTGCCCGCGCTGCCACCAGCCGATCCGCCCGGGCGCCACGTTCTGCACCTCGTGCGGGGTGCCCCTGAGCAACCGTTCGGCACGCAGCGCACGGCACGGGGACGGAACACCCGGTACTATCCCGGTAGCGCCTTCCGGGCGTGATGGCACGTTCGTTCCGGTCCAGGGTCCGGCCGGAGGACGTGTCCACGGACAAGGGGGAAGTACCGTAATGCCGAACAAGCTGGAGCTGGTTCCCGCCGATGCAGGAAAGCGGCTCGGCGCCGCCGTCCTGGACTGGACCGGGCCCGTGGCGGTCCTCATTGTGTTGTTCGCCCTCGGATTCGCCGGCGTCACACAGACCCGCAGCGGCGGCTCCATCATCTACAACACCTCCTCGATGGTGCTTTTCGGCGGCCTGGGGATCGGCATCACGCTGGTCTACACGGCGGTCCAGGCCATCATGGACGGCCGGTCCGGCACCACCCTCGGCAACCGCATCGTGGGGATCCGCACCGCCGACGCCGACGGGTACGCCCCGGGCGGGGGAGCGGTGTTCCTCCGCGGCCTCATCACCGGGGCCGGTGTGCTGCTGGCCGCCCTCGCCGCCGTACTAGTGGTGCTCTTCCAGTGGTTCGGCGCCGCCCTGGTGATGCTCGGCCCGCTGGCCCTCCTCGGCGCCGGTTGGGCTGTGCTGGTGGTCGTCTCCAACACCTGGGATCCCAACAGCCGCCTCCGTGGCTGGCACGACACCGCCGCGAAGACCCTCGTCTTCGACATCAAGGCCGGCCGGAACCCGCTCACCACCGGCGGCATCCAGGGCCCGTACAGCTTTGCCCCGCTGGACCTTCCTCCCGTGCAGCAGGTGGCCTCGCCGGTGGCCGGCGCCGCCCGGCTCCAGCCGCCGACCGCCGCGGCCGGACCCGCCGCACCGCCCACCGCAGCAGCCGCCTCCTCCGCGCAGCCCGCGCCGCAGCCGTTCTCCTTCCAGCCGGCCCCGGCCGGCCCGGCCCCTTCCGCGCCCGCCCCGATCGTGGCGGCCCCGATCGTGGCGGCCCGCAGCCACGCCGTGAACAGCCGCGCCTTCAGCCCCCACCCGGACGACGACCTGGACCGCACCCAGGCCCGCGGCGACAGCGCCGTGCCCATCACCGTGGCCGTGCCGCGGATCAGGATCGACGACGGCCGCGAAGTGGAACTGGACCGGTCCCTGCTGATCGGGCGCAACCCGGCCGGCCATCCCGGCGAGGAATCGGTGCAGCTGCTGCCCGTGGCCGACCCCGGACGTTCCATTTCCAAGACCCACCTCCTGGTGCTGGCCGGCGACGGCGGCATCTGGGTGACGGACCGCAACTCCACCAACGGAAGTGCCGTCACGACGCCGGACGGTATCCGTACCGCCCTGGCAGCCGGGGAACCCACCCATGTACGCCCCGGATCCACCGTGCACTTCGGTGACCGCTCTTTCTACCTAGGACAGGCATGACATCCCAGCCGGCTTCAGTACCGCCCGCCGAGGCGCCAGCAGCGTCACCCGCCAGTACCCCCAGCCTCCGGCTCCATTACGGGTACGGCACGGACTGCGGCCTGCGCCGGGAAATGAACGAGGACTCCTACATCGCTGCCGACCCCGTCTTCGCAGTCGCTGACGGCATGGGCGGCCATGAGGCCGGCGAGGTCGCGAGCGGGATCTGCGTGCGGACCCTCGCCAACATTCCCCAGCTCGCCACGGGGGAGCGGGACGCCACCGCCGCCATCGTCCAGCAGTACCTCCTGGAGGCCGACGCCGGCATCCGCGAGGCCACCGGTTCCCGCGCCGGGACCACGCTCTCCGGCGTCGTGGTGGTCGAACAGAGGGGCACCCCCTACTGGCTGGTGTTGAACATCGGCGACTCCCGCACGTACCGGCTCAGCCAGGGCAAGCTCAACCAGGTCAGCGTGGACCACTCCGAGGTCCAGGAACTGGTGGACGCCGGCGAGATCACCAAGGCCGAGGCAGCTGTCCACCCGCGCCGCCACGTCGTAACCCGAGCGCTGGGGACCGGCGACGAGACCGAGGCCGACTACTGGCTGCTACCCGTTGAAGAGGGCGACCGGATCCTGGTGTGCTCCGACGGGCTGAACGGCGAGCTCGACGACGAGCACATCGCCCGCATCCTGGTTGATCAGGCGGACCCGCAGGCCGCCGTCGACGAACTGATCCAGGCGGCCCTGCGCAGCGGCGGCCGCGACAACGTGACCTGCATTGTGGTGGACGCGAGCAATGTGGCCCATGACAACGGCGAACAGACCGCCCCGCGCACGGCAGCCCAGGCCGAAGACGAAAACACCCTGCCGCGCACCGAGGTCCTGAACGTCGCACCCGACGGCACCCCCGTGGGGGAGACCAGCGGGGAGACCGATGGCTCCCGCTGACCGCCTGGCCGATCTCAGCTACACACCTGGGTCCTGGYTCGGCATTGTCCGGTCCGGAACGGCCGTGCTGCTGCCGCGGGACACCGACCGGACGCTGGTGGACGCGCTCTGGACACTCCTGGCCGGTGACCCGGAAATCCATGAGGTCCTGGACACCGTGACCTCGGCTTCGGGCGGCTCCCTGGCGCGGCTGCCCTGGTTCGGCATCGTGGGCCGCCGCGGGTCGCTTCAGGTCTTCCTGCGCGGCGAGATTGATCTGGACGTCCGGCTGGCCGGCGGCGACTCCGTTACGGTCAGTGGCCGGGACGTGACCACCTGGACCGAGCGGAGGTTCCCCGCCGCGGAGGGCTTCAGCGTTGCCATCCCCGCCGCGGCGCCGGGCCAGGCGTCCCCGGCCGGTGTCCTCCCGCTGGGCGAGGGGGTGGTCCTGCTGCAGGAGCTGCACAGCGTAGCCTCCGGCGCCGGACGCGTCGCCGAGGCGGTACCCGCCGCCGCAGCCGCCGCCCTGGCCCCGGACAACGTTGCCTCCGACGCCGGATCCGGTGCCGGGATCGGGGACCAGCTGCTCGCGGCGGCCGAGGCCGACATCGCCGCCGACCCGGACAGCCTCGGCAGCTCCGCGGATACGGTCCTGGAACTTCCCGCGGAGGATCTCGACGCCGGGGCCGACCTGGACGGGACCATCCAGACCCCTGCCGACGACGCGGACGCGGCAGAACCCGTGGCGCACGCAGCGGACGGCCCTGACGTGCTGGACGCGCCGGACGCCATGGTGGCCGAACCCGTCGAACCCGTCGAAACCGTCGAACAGGAACCCACCAGCAGCTACGACCACCTCTGGGAACAGACGGTCATGCGCCGCATCGAGGACGCTGCCGTCCGCGAGGACCCCGACGCCGACCCCGACGACGGTCCGCTAGCGCCGGAGCCGCAGGGAACCGACGACGCCGGCGCCGCGGCAAGCGACTCCGTCGCGTCCGCGGAACCTGCCCGTCAGGACGCCCAGGACGCCCAGGACGCCCACGACCGTCCGGAACCGGAGGCCTTCGCCCCCGAACCTTCGGTCCCGGCGCCCGGATCCGCCYCCGCGGTACCCTCCGGGCTGATCGATTCCGTGCCCTGGCACACCGGCGGCGACCGGCCTTCGCCGGCCGCCCCGCCCGCGCCGCGCACGGGCCTCGGCCCCTCAGTGCCGCCGTCGCTGTTCACCCCGCCGCCGGCGCCCGCCCCGGCTCCCTCGCCGGAGGGTCCTGCCGTGGACGCCGACCACGACGGCCAGACCATCATGAAAAGCGAGCTCGGACCCGCCGGCAACGGCGCACCCGTCCACCCGGCCGCCCCCAAGGACCCCGGAACCGGACCCATGGTGCTGGCCCGGGTCTGCCCACAGGGCCACGCGAACCCGCCCACCAACGCCACGTGCGCCTACTGCAGCCAGGCGCTGCCCGGCGACGGCGTCCAGATCCGCCGGCCGCGGCTGGGCCGGATGCGGCTCTCCACCGGAGAACTGATCGACCTGGACCAGTCGCTGATCGTTGGCCGGCAGCCGTCGGTCTCGCGCGTGCAGGGCGCCGGCATGCCCAAACTCGTCCAGGTGGCGAGCCCCGGCGGCGACATCTCCCGCTCCCACGTCGAGGTCCGGCTTGAGGGCTGGCACGTGATGCTCTGCGACCTGAAGGCAACCAACGGCACCGTGCTCCTGCGCGAAGGCCAGGCCCCGCGCCGGCTCGCCMAGGGGGAAATGGCGATCCTGTTTGACGGCGACATCGCCGAACTCGGGGACGGCATTCAGCTGCGGTTCGAGGAGCTCCTGTGAACGCCAAACGCCCCGTCGCCCCGCCGCCCACCATCCCGGGCTTCACGTACGTCAGCCTGCTCGGCTCCGGCGGATTCTCCGACGTGTACCTGTACGAACAGGACCGGCCGCGCCGCAAGGTGGCCGTCAAGGTGCTGCTCTCCGACCTCAAGACCCAGGGCGCCCGCCGCCGCTTCGAGTCCGAGGCGAACCTCATGGCGCAGCTGTCATCGCACCCCTACATCGTGACCATCTTCGAAGCGGAGATCACCGACACCGGCCACTCCTACCTGGCCATGGAGTACTGCTCCCGGCCAAGCCTCGACGTCCGCTACCGGCGCCAGCGCTTCAGCGTGGACGAGGTCCTGGCCGTCGGCATCCAGGTGGCCTCCGCGGTCGAAACCGCGCACCGCGCCGGGATCGCGCACCGCGACATCAAACCGGCCAACATCCTGGTCACGGACTACAACCGCCCGGCGCTGACCGACTTCGGCATCTCCGGCACGCTCGCCGGCGACCAGGACGAGGACGCGGGCATGTCCATCCCGTGGTCGCCGCCGGAACAGTTCAGCGACCGGCAGGTGGACGGCGTCCTGGTGGACGTCTGGGCGCTGGGCGCCACCCTGTACACCCTGCTGGCCGGCCGGTCACCGTTTGTCCTCCCCGGCGCGGACAACTCCCAGCGCGAGCTGATTTCGCGGATCACCAACCTGCCGGTGCCCAAACTGGGCCGGGCGGACGTGCCCGAATCCCTGGAACTGGCGCTGGCGACCGCCATGGCCAAAGCCCCCGCCTCCCGCTACTCCTCGGCCCACGCCTTCGCCCTGGCGTTACAGCGCATCCAGGCTGAACTGAACCTGTCCGTGACCCCGTTCGAAGTCCTTGAGGAACCGCGTGCCGACGAGCCGCACCCCGATGACACCTTCGAGGAAACCCGGGTCCGCAGCGTCGCCTCGATCGACCCCGACGCCACGGGCCATGCCCCCACCTTTCCGGCCCGCCTGCCCGCCGCCGCGCCGGACGACGCCACCACCTCCAACAACGCCACCCGCGCC
>NZ_JBFTNO010000052.1:0-15366 GCF_056397525.1 Arthrobacter sp. 05L45_2
CCTCTCACCGTGGCACTGGATCAAGCACCCGCTGCAGCACCTGCCCTCGCCGCTGCCGAAGCTGCCGGCGATGGCGGCCGTGGAGCCCCTGCGGCCCTAGGGCCCAGGAAACACTGACGCCGCGCGGCGGCTGGACGGCCTGGTTACCAGGCGCTCCAGCCGCCGTCGACGGCGATGGTCTGGCCCGTGACATAGCGTGACGCGTCCGACGCCAGCCACGCTACGACGCCGCGGAAATCGTCCTCGGTAGCCATCCGGCCCAGCGGCGTGAGCTTCTCGTAGCGCTCCGTGAAGGCGCTGTCCTGTCCGCGGGCGATGCCCCCGGGGGCGAACGCGTTGACCCTGATGCGGGGCGCCAGCACGGTGGAGAGGTAACGCGTCAACTGGACGATGCCACCCTTGGTCGCACCATAGGCGGCCGGGTTGCCCATCCGGGTTCCCTCGTAGAGGCCCATGTTCGGGGCGACAATGCCGTAGATCGAGGACACATTGACGATCGAGGCCCCCTCGCTCTCGGCCAGCTTCGGCGCCAGCCTCCGCGCGAGGGAAAACGGCGCCCGCAGGTTCAGGGAGGACGCGAGCTCGAACGCCTCATCGGTTTGCTCATCGAACGGCACCGCGTAGCCCGGGACGCCGGAGGTTCCGGTGAACGCCGCATTGTTCACCAGGATGTCCAGCGGACCCTCGATGGCCTCGACCAGTTTGCGGGTGCCGTCGGTTTCCAGCAGGTTCGAGGCGATCCCGCGGGCTGCCACCCCGTGGCGGTCCTGCAGGCCGGCGGCAACGTCCTTGCAGGCCTGTTCGTGGATGTCGGAGATGATGATGTCTGCGCCCTGTGCGGCCAGGGCATCAGCCAGGACACTTCCCAGCGGACCGGCGCCGCCGGTTACCAGGGCGGTCCGGCCGGCCAGGGAAAAGAGGTTCTGCGGGCTGTTCATACGGTCGGGTCCTGTTCCAGGGATGCACGGGAGGAAGTGTCGGCCCCGTTGTAGCCGGGGAGCGGGGCCAGTCCGGCCGAGACCACGGCTTCGACCAGCAGGAACTCGTTCTCGTCGTCGATGCTGAACGCGTGCGTCTCCGGAATCTCGGCGTAACCGTGGCGGCCCTCGTCGAACCAGCTCTTCTCGAGCCGGCGGATGAATTCGGCCCGCCACACGTAGAAGCTGCCGTTGATCCGCAGGAACCGGGACACATCCTGGCGCCGAACCACGCCGGTGCCTTCGGCGAAGTAGCGCTGGAGTTCGATCCCGCCTTCGTGCTGCGGTTTGACGCCCACCCAGGTGGGGTTGAAGAAGGGTTCGGACACGGCCACGACGCCGTCCAGCTCGCTGCTGCTGCTCAGGGTCCCGATGGCCTCGTTGACGCTCTCGGGCGTACGGGTGGGGCTGGTGGGGTCCAGCAATAGGACCATGTCATACGTGGTGCCGTCGAGGGCCTCCATGGTCTCGAGCGCGTGCCGGAGGACCACGCTCATCGGCGCGGTGTCGCTGGCGAGGTCGGCAGGGCGGAGGAAGGGGACCTCGGCGCCGGCGACGCGGGCGGCGTCGGCAATTTCCTGGTCATCCGTGGACACGATGCACCGGACGTTCTCACCCAGCAGCGCCGCAAGTGCCACACTGTGGGCCAGCAGGGGTTTGCCCATCAGCGGCCGGATGTTCTTGCCGGGCAGTCCCTTGGAGCCTCCCCGGGCGGGAATGACTGCAAGGACCCGGGGCGCTGACGCTATTTCGTTCATTGTTATTTCTCAACCTCGTCGTGTGATCGCAATGGTTC
Organism: Arthrobacter sp. 05L45_2; assembly: GCF_056397525.1. Classification (NCBI taxonomy): domain Bacteria; kingdom Bacillati; phylum Actinomycetota; class Actinomycetes; order Micrococcales; family Micrococcaceae; genus Arthrobacter; species Arthrobacter sp. 05L45_2. The sequence continues at coordinate 1,774 of NZ_JBFTNO010000052.1, forward strand.
TGGGCCGGATTGCGGTATCACCACAGTACCTTTTCAGTTCCGCCGGCCGCCGAGGCCAGCCTGGCCGCGTCGCAGATCGCCACTGCCAGCAGGCCTTCGCCCAGCCCGGCGGGCGAGAACAGTTCCATGGAGCGTCCCTGCACGTTGCCGGCCCGTTCCAGCACGGCCAGTGACTGGCGGGCCAGCACGACGTCGACGTCGGCATCCTCCGGGAAGACGGCGCTGACCGGCCCGGCGGGACCCTGGTCTGCGGAGGCGGCCCAGTCCAGGGTCACCTCGTTCCGGACGACGTCCCACACGAGGGCACCCTGGTCGGTGGTGATCCGGATGCTGCGTGTCTTGACCGGCGTCACATAGTCGAGCCGCAGGTGCACGCAGGGTCCGTCGCCCCACAGCATGTCGGCCGACTCCTCGGCTTCGATGCCGAGAATTCCCTCACCGAGGGTGGCCTTGACCGAGGCCGGGGCGCCGAGGAGCAGGGCGGGGTAGTCGATGTCGTGGACCAGGTCGCGCAGGACGCCGCCGTCGTCCTTCCGGGCCGAATAGCTGCTCCGGAAGTCCCGGCCGGGCCGCCAGTCCGGCAGCCACGACTGGGAGAGCACCTGGGCGCTGGTCACACGGCCAAGGCGCGGCAGGACCTCCGCCGCCAGCGCCAGGCCCTGGTGGAAACGCAGGGGTGCGCTGACTGTGATGGTGTTGGCCCGGGGATGGTCCCGCAGGACGCGGGCCTCCTCGGCGGACGGGGCCACGGGCTTTTCCAGCAGGATGGAGGCGGGGGAGCGCTCCAGCGCCTCAATGGTGTCGGCGACGTGCCGGTTGGTCTCGGTGGCGATGATGACCAGGTCCAGGGGTTCCTCCGGGTAGCCCCGCACCAGCTGCACGGAGTCCGGGTAATCCGCGTTGCGGGCCGCCCCGGGCGTTGCCGGCCGTACGGGCCACGCAAAAAGTTCCTGGACCCCCAGACGGTGCAGCACCCGCAGGTGCCTGGCCCCGATGGAACCGGTTCCGCGGACCAGGGCGCGCAGGGGACGGTCCGCCGCGGTCAGTGCGGCAGGCGTCGGGACGCTCGCCATCACCTTAGAATCGTCCAAGTATGATGAAAAGGTCATCTGGCAACTCTATTCTCAAAGGCGCTGCGACTATAAATGGATGGGCAATTCCCGAAGGAAACGGCATGGCTCATCATCGGCGCCTCAGGCCATGGACGGAGCCTGGCCTCCATCATCCGGGGACGCGGCGAGCGGGTAGCCGCCCTCAGTGACCGCGCCTTCGGGGCCCCGGACGCCGCCGGCGCCGCGCCAGGGCCGGGCCTCGCCGCCTTCACCGGCCGCGACGGCGCAGCGCCTGCCTGTTTCGCGGACGACGGTGAAGCGCTCGAGTACGCGGCGCGGGAGTCCTTGGCGATCGCGATCGGGATAGGCGAGAACGCAATCCGGTCCAAAATCGCCGACGCCATCCTTGCCGAGCCGCGGTTTGCGGCGCTGGCCGTACCGCTGGTCGCCGGCAGCGCCACCGTGGACAGAACCGCCGTCCTGGGCGCCCTCAGCCAGGTCTGCGAGCACGCCCAYGTTGGCCCGCTGGCCCGCGTCGGCGACGCCGCCGTGATCAACACGAGTGCCGTCGTCGAGCACGAGGCCGTCGTCGGGGCCGGTTCGCACATCGCCCCGGGAGCGGTCCTCCTGGGGGCTGCCGTCACCGGAACCCAGGTGTTCGTGGGCTCGGGAGGCCGCATCCTGCCGGGCATCGCCGTCGGTGATTTCGCGGTCCTGGGGGCCGGGGCCGTGGCGACCCGGCCGCTGGCCGGTATGACAACATATGTGGGAGTGCCCGCACAGCCACTTGTATCTACGAAAGGTCCAGCCAATTGACTCATGACCCGATTTCCACTTCCGTAACTTTTGGCAGCCACCGCATCGGCCCTTCCGAAGAAATCTTCATCATCGCCGAGGCCGGCGTAAACCACGACGGCGACGTGGCCGTGGCCCACGAACTCATCGACCTGGCTGCCGACACGGGTGCGAACGCGGTCAAGTTCCAGACCTTCAAGCCCGAGGCCCTGGTCACCGGGTCGGCGGACACCACCCCGTACCAGAAGGCTGCAGGTTTCTCGGAATCACAGTCCGAAATGCTGAACCGACTCACCCTGCCGGAGTCCGCGTGGGCGGAACTGCGGGACCACAGCAGCGAGCGCGGCATCACGTTCCTCTCGACGCCCTTCGACTACGACAGCGCCCTGATGCTCGCCGAACTGGGCGTCCCSGGGCTAAAGATCGGCTCCGGAGAGCTCACCAATACCCCGTACCTCGCCGCGATCGCCGAGTTCGGCATCCCGATGATTGTCTCCACCGGCATGGGCACCCGCGAGGAAATCGCCGCCGCCCTCGAAGCGACGGCCAAGGCCCCGGCCACGGTGCTGCTGCACTGCGTCTCCGCCTACCCGGCCCCGCTGGAAGAAGCCAACCTTCGGGCTATCCCGGCGCTGCGCCAGGAATTCGGCGTCGAGGTCGGCTGGTCGGACCACACCCCGGGGTCGGTGACGGCTATTGCCGCCACGGCGCTCGGCTCCACCTTGCTGGAAAAGCACATCACCACCGACAAGACCCGGAACGGCCCGGATCACGCCGCGTCCMTCGAGCGGGCTGAGTTCGCCGACTACGTGCGCTTCGTCCGCGAGGCGCACCTGGCCCTGGGCGACGGCAACAAGCGCCGGATGCCCAGCGAGGAAGCCAACGCCGCCCTGGTGCGCCGTTCCTTCCACGCTGTCCGCGATATCCCCGCGGGGGCTGTCATCACGGCCGACGACGTCGCGATCCTGCGCCCCGAAGGCGGCCTGTCTCCGGCTGCCCTGGTGGTCGGCCAGCAGGCGGCGCGCGCCGTGGCTGCAGGCTCCGCCGTGACGGCTGCGGACCTCTCCTGAGATGAAGGTTCTTGCTTTCGCCGGAACCCGGGCGGATCTTTTTCCGCTGGGCCCGGTGCTGGTAGCCCTGGCTGCCGATAGCGCTGTAGGCCTGCACGTGGCAACTGCCATCGGGTTCCCCGACGGCACGGCGCTGGACCGGCTCACCGAAGCGGGGCTGGCGCCGGAGTCGTTCGAGCACCACGAACTGGGGCTGTACCTGGCGGACCCGTCCGCCGAACGCCAGGCGCTGACCGGTGCCGCGCTGTCCGCGGGCATGGCGGAGCTGCTCGCCGCGGTGCGTCCGGACGCGTTTGTGGTCCTGGGGGACCGGTGGGAACTGCTCTACGTCCTGCCGCCCGTGGTGATCAACGGCATCCGGCTCATCCACCTGCACGGCGGCGAGGTCACCGAAGGGGCCCTCGACGAGCGGGTCCGGCACGCGGTGACCAAACTGGCTGACCAGCATTGCGTCAGCACCGCCCAGGCGGCCCGGCGGGTCGCCCAACTGGGTGAGTCCGCCGAGCGGATCCACCAGACCGGGGCGCCCGGGCTGGACCGCTTCGCCCACCCCGTTCCACTGAGCGAGGAAGAATTCGAGGCCGAGTTCGGGGTCCCGCTCGTTCAGCCGCTGGTGATGGCCACCTACCATCCCCCCACCGCGGAGATGGCCACCAACGCCGGCGAGCTGGCCCGCACCGTCTTCGACGAAACGCTCAGCCAGGCGGGCACTGCGATCCTGACCTACCCCGGGTTCGACGCCGGCCGGGAAGACATCATTGCCGTCCTCGGGGAGATCCGGGACCGCAACCTTCCGGGTGTGATCATCCGCGAAAGCCTTGGCCCGCTCTACCCCCGCGTCATGGCCACGGTGCGGGCGCTGGTGGGGAATTCCTCCTCGGGAATCCTCGAAGCGGCGTCCTTCCACGTGCCCGTGGTGAACGTCGGCGACCGGCAGCGCGGGCGCGAGTACRGGGCCAACGTACTGCAGTGCCGGGATGATCGAAACGAGATCCACGCTAGTATTGAGAAGGCTTTGAGCGCGCAGTTCCACCTGATGTGCCGTAGCGTGGTCAACCCGTACGGGGATTCCCACTCCGCCGAGCCAATCGAACGCGTGATTGTGGGGAGCCCTGCCACGGGCCTGACCAAGGCTTTTGTTGACTTACCGCTGGAGAGTTGAATCTATGACCATTGAGGGACCGTTGAGTAACGTCTGCGTCGGCCCGGGCGCCACCGTGCGCCAGGCGCTGGAAGCAATCGACCGCGGCGCTTCTGCCATCGCGCTGGTCACCGACGACGGCCTCCTTCGCGGTGTTATCACGGACGGGGACATCCGCCGCGGCCTGCTCAGCGGCGCCCAGCTCGATTCCCCGGCACTGACCTTCGCCAACGTGGAACCGCACGTGGTCCGGCCCGAAGCCACCCGCGCCTCGGTGCTGGACCTGATGCGCAGCCTGCGGATCAGCGAGGTGCCGGTCGTGGACGCAGCGGGAACGCTCGTCGGGCTGCACACCCTGAACGACATCGTTGGGCGCAAGCCGCTCAGCAACATCGCCGTGATCATGGCCGGCGGCAAGGGCACCCGGCTCGGTGCCCTGACCAAGGACACCCCGAAGCCGCTGATGACCGTCGCGGACCGCACCATCATCGAGTGGATCATCCTCGGCCTGGTCGAGTCCGGCATCACCAACATCTACGTGTCCGTCGCGTACTTGGCGGAGAAGATCAAAGACCACCTCGGCGACGGCTCCCAGCTTGGCTGCAAAATCAGCTACCTCTACGAGGACCCGGCGACTCCATTGAACACCGCAGGCGCCCTCGGACTGCTCCACCACGAGGTCCCGGATATCTCCGAGCCGGTCATCGTGACCAACGCCGACCTGATGGTCCGGTACTCCGCGGCGGACCTGCTGGCCTTCCACTCCTCCAAGGACGCGGCTGTCACCGTCGCGGCCCGCCCCTACACCCACCAGGTTCCCTTCGGGGTGCTGGAAATCGGCGAGGGACGGTCTATCAGTGCCGTGGTGGAAAAGCCGACCATCGAATTCGAAATCAGCACCGGCATTTACGCCGTCTCCCCGGAGGCCCTGGCGATGGTGCCCTACATGAAACCGTTCTCCATGCCCGACCTCGTCAAGGCATGCATCGACGACACCAAAAACGTGGCCGCATGGCCCATTGAGTCCGACTGGATTGATGTCGGAACCCCCAAAGACCTAGCAACAGCGAAAGGCCAGTGATAGCCGTGAACTACCAGGACATTAAAGGCAAGACAGTGGTCGTTACCGGCGCCGATGGCTTCATCGGCAGCCACGTCACCCAGCGCCTCATCGCCGAGGGAGCGAACGTCCGCGCCCTCTGCGTCTACAACTCCAACGGCTCCTACGGCTGGCTGGATGACCTGAGCCCGGCCGAGCGCGACGCYGTCGACCTCCAGCTCGGCGACATCCGTGACGCCGAGTTCGTCTCCGACCTGGTCAAGGGCTCCGACGTCGTCCTCCACCTCGCCGCCCTGATCGCCATCCCGTACTCCTACCAGGCGCCCCGCTCCTACGTGGAGACGAACGTCGTCGGAACCCTGAACGTCCTCGAGGGCGTCCGCCGGCACGGCGTCGGCCGCCTGGTCAACACCTCCACGTCCGAGGTCTACGGCACCCCCAAGACCGTGCCGATCACCATCGAGAACGAACTCCGCGGCCAGTCGCCGTACAGCGCCACGAAGATCGCCGCCGACAAGCTGTGCGAGGCCTGGGCCAGCTCCTTCGAGACGCCGGTGATGGTCCTGCGCCCGTTCAACACCTACGGACCCCGCCAGTCGGCCCGCGCCGTCATCCCCACCGTGCTCCAGCAGATGGTCGGCGGCGCCGAAAAGATTCACCTCGGCTCGCTGACCCCGCGCCGCGACTTCACGTTCGTTACCGACACCGCGGACGGCTTCTTCAAGGCCGCGACGGCGGACATCCCGCTGCAGGGCCAGGTCATCCAGCTCGGCACCGGCCACGACGTCACCATCGGTGAACTCGTGGAAATGTCCGCCAAGGTCACCGGCTCGACGGCGGAAATCATCACCCAGGACGAGCGCGTCCGTCCCGAGGCCAGCGAAGTCATGCGCCTGCTCTCGGACCCGTCGCAGGCTCTCGCCGAACTCGGCTGGGCTCCCCAGGTCAGCCTCGAGGAAGGCCTCCGCCAGACCGCCGAGTGGATCCAGGCCCGCGGCGTTGACGCGTCCGCAGCCGCGAAGTACGCCCGCTAAACATCCGCCAGAAAGGCACACCGTGACGCGAGTCCCCCTAGCCATCCCGAACATCGGCGCCCGCGAGGCCGAGCTGATGAACGAGGCCATCAGCTCAGGTTTCGTCTCCTCCGTGGGGCGGTTCGTGAGCGAGTTCGAAACCCGCTTCGCCGAATACGTCGGCGCCAAGTACGCCGTCGCCTGCGCCTCGGGCACGGCCGCGCTGCACATCGCCATGCGGCTGGCCGACATCCAGCCGGGGGACATGGTGGCGGTCTCGGACTTCACCTTTATGGCCAGCTCCAACGCCGCGTCCTACCAGTTCGCTGAACTGCTCCTAGTCGACTCCGACGCCGAATCATGGTGCATGGACGTCGACCTGCTGCGCAAGGAAATGGAACGCCGGAAGGCCGCGGGGGAGAAGCTGCCCAAGGCCATCGAGATCGTCCACATCCTCGGCCAGCCGGCCGACGTCGCCGCCGTCGTGGAGCTCGCCCGCGAGTACGGCATCATCGTGATCGAGGATGCGGCCGAGGCGCTCGGGGCGACCTGGACGTCCGGGCCGCTGGCAGGCCGTCACGTCGGAACCGTCGGCGACATGGGCGCGTTCTCCTTCAACGGGAACAAGATCATGACCACCGGCGGCGGCGGAATGTTCACCACCGACGACGAGGAATTGGCCCGCCGCGCCAAGCACCTCTCCACCMAGGCGCGTATGCCGGACCGCGGGTACCTGCACGATGAGATCGGCTTCAACTATCGGCTGACCAACATCGCTGCCGCCCTCGGCGTCGCCCAGCTCGAACGCCTCGACGACTTCGTGGCCGCCAAGCGCGCCGTCGCGAAGCGTTACAACGACGCCTTCGCCGGCACCGCCATCCAGACGCCTCCCACCCTGCCCGGGCAGGAGTCCACCTACTGGCTCTACTCCATCCAGGTGCCCGCCGAACGCGGCCCGGGTGCCCGGGACGAGCTCCAGGACTTCCTGGCAGAGGCCGGGATCGAATCCCGGTCCCTGTGGCGGCCCCTGCACATGCAGCCGCCGCTGAAGAACGAACCGCTGGTCGGCGGGACCGTCGGCGAGGATCTCTTCGCGCGGGGACTGTCCCTGCCGTGCTCGACCGACCTCACGGAAGCTGACCAGAAGCGCGTGATTGACCGGGTCCACGAATGGCTTCAGCTCAACGGTGGATAACGTAACCGGCGGCGCCGACCGCACCGGGGCAGCCGAGCCGGCTTCCCGGACGGGACGCAACTCGGTTCTCTACCTGGCCGGGGCCCTGATGCAGGGCCTAGGCGTTTTCCTCGTCCAGCCTTTCGCGCTCCACGTCCTGAACAGCGACACCAAGTGGCAGGAACTGTTCCTCTCCGTCTCGGTGATCCAGGTTGGTGTGGTCTTGGCCGCGGCCGGTCTGCCGCTGGCCATCACCAAGGCCTGGTTCGATCCCGACGGGCCGGTGAAGGCCCGCTCCATCAGCGGGCTGCTGACCCTCGGGGGAATACTCCTTGGCTCCGTGGCCGCGGCCATCTACTGGGTCGCGGCCGGGCCAGGCCACTCCGTGAGCTTCGTGCTGGCGCTGGTGGCGATGGGACTGCAGTCGGCGGTGYTGGCCGCGCAGGCCATCCTGCGAGCGCAGGGCCGGGCCATTATGTTCGTCGTCCTGAGCCTGTGCTCATCGATGGCCGCGTACATCGGCGGCCTGGTGGCCATGCTGGTGTTTGGCGCGGAACCGGAAATCTTCATGGCGGGCTACGGCCTGCTGGTGCTCCTCAGCGCCGTGCTCTCCGTCGGTGTCGCCAGGCCGGCGTCGCCGTTCGCGCACCGGGGCGCGGTCAAGGAAGCGCTGGCGATCGGGCTGCCCGTTCTTCCCCACACCGGTGCACTGATGCTGCTGACCCAGGGCGCGGCGTTCCTGCTGGCCGCCACCGCCGCCAACGGCGTCTCCGGTGACTACGGCAAAGTCCAGATCTTCATCCTCGGAACGGTGACCCTCCTCGGCGCCCTGAACAACGCCTGGGTTCCCGCGCTGATGTCCGTCCGCGGGGATGCCCGCGTCGCCAAAATGCGGTCGACCATGACGACGGCGAGCCTGGCCGTGCTGGCGATCATCGTCGTCGCCGCCGCCGGAGCCAACCTCGTCACGCACGTGATGGCCGGCGGCAAGGAAAGCCTGATCCCCGTGGCCCAGATCATGCCCCTGATCGGGCTGGGCTACGTCCTCTACCTCAACGCCTCAACCCTTCTCTTCGCCGACAACGCCACCTGGTGGCTGTCGGTGGTCACCCCGTCCGTGCTCGGCATCGGCGTCCTGCTGGCGCTGTGGCCGGCCATGCACGGGGACCTCGTCGGGATGGCCGCGGCATCGGTCCTGACCTTCTTCCTGCTGGGCTGTGCCTACTTTGTGGTCGCACGACGGCGGGCCGCCGGGGGATGGGCGCCGAAGGTATACGCAGCCGCCTGTGTGGCCGCCCTGGCCTACGTGGCTGTCCTCCTGGCCCTGCCCCGCGATATCCTGACAGGCGTGCTCACTGTCGCCGTCGTCGGTGTGGCCCTCGCCGCAGCCGCCATCATCTGGCGCCTCCGTGCCCGCCGCGCCGCCACAGCACCCCAGAGCGGAAGGGGACAAGTACTTGACTGATGCAACGCCGGTCATCGACCGTACCGGAGCGCCGTCGGCCAAGCCCGCCGGTCCCATTATCTTCTTCGACTTCGCCCGCGGTATTTCGGCGCAGGCCGTTGTGCTGGGCCATGCCCTGAACATCTTCGTGCCGGGCATCTTTATGGTGCCCGGGCAGAGGGTCTTCTACATGCAGTCCTTCGCCGTCATCATCTTCTTCGTGCTGTCCGGCTTCCTCATCACCAGCGCACTGTTGAAGAAAAAATCCCAGCCGTCGTTCACTTTCGGGTCATACCTCATCGACCGGATCGCCCGGGTTGTCTACCCGCTGCTCCCGGCCGTCCTGCTGATCACCGTCTTCGACTTCCTCTTCTTCCACGGCTCCACCAAGCTGCCGTTCATCCGGGTCATCCTCAACCCGCAGACGATCGCCGGAAACTTCCTGCTCCTCTTCAACCACCCGATCCTGGCGGAACTGGCGCCCCGGCTGCACATGCCGTGGCTCAGCGTGGACCCGGTCGGGTCGGCTGCGCCGCTGTGGTCAGTGGTGGCCGAGTGGTGGATCTACGTCGCGTTCGGGCTGCTCGCCTTTATCGCCATCCGCCGGTTGAAGCCGGGCGTTGGCAGCATCGCGTTGCTGGTGTTCGCCATCGCCGTGCCCCTCGGCTACATGGCGAAGGGCGGGTACGAGTCCCTCGCCTGGATCATCGGAATGCTCTATGCCCTGGCCGCCACGCATCTCCGGAAGCTGCCTGGTGTGTTCCATGCACTGATCGCGCTGACGGCGACGGCGGGGTTCCTGGCCGCCCTCTACTACGGCGACCAGAACCTGCATGCGGCCAGCTGCATCGGCACCGCATCAGTTGCCTTCTGCCACCTGTATTTCTGGCAGTCCGGACGTAAGAAACCCGTCACGGCCCAGGCCGCGGACGCAGTGGTGCCGGCAGAGGCGTCAGCGGCAGCGCAGCCCGGCTGGCGGTGGGCCGGCAGCCAGTGGTTCAACCGGCTCAGTGTGTTCCTGTCCAGCTTCAGCTACTCGCTGTACCTGATCCACTTCTCGGTCATCACGTACCTGTGGAGCGTCCTGCACACCCACCTCAGTGCCTGGCAGCTGATTCCGCTGGCGCTGGTGGTCAGCAACGTCCTGGCGTACGGCTACTTCCTGCTCGTCGAGCGGCATTTCCACAAGGTAGGCAAGTTCCTCAAAGCCCGCATCCTGCGCTAGCCCTCGGCCGGCGGTAACAAGACGGCAATCAGCATCGAGGCGTCTTCAACCTAGGTATTATTCACCTGGGTGATTTGCCATCGCCCGGATCTTAATGGGGCTGCTAGTTGTTTGGGGATCATCATCGTTACCGACCGCGCCAGCGTGTGGAAATTCCGGCTGCAAAGAGTCTCGGCGCACGCCGGGCTCGCTGTGCTGTTCATCGTCGTTGCCACCCTGATGGGCCCCGGGGTGGTGTGGGGCGACACGGTGCAGTACATCCGGATCGCCGACCAGTTACAGGGCATTCCCACGGACCAGGCGTGGCTGCATGCCTTCTCCGAATACTGCAAGAACCCGTCGGTGCAGTACAAGGGCACGCTGGAGAACTGCATCACCAAGACGGTGGCCGGCCGCGGCCCGGTCATCGGCTGGGTTGACCGGAACCCCGAATATCAGGCGATTTTCTCCCCGCGGGTGGGCTTCCCGCTCCTGTCGATCCCGTTGATGCGGCTCTTCGGGGACCCCCAGGGTATGTGGATTGTTGCGATCGCGGGGACCGCCATCGCCGGACTGCTCATGGCCCGGCTGGCGCGCCTGGCCGGGCTGAACCTGCGGCCCGCGCTGCTGGTCCAGGCGGCCTTCTACGCCCTGCCCGCCAGCATCCCGCATGGAGTTGCCATGCTCGCGGAAGGACCCACCCTGGCGTCCGCGCTGGTGATGGCCATCGGCCTGGCCCATGTGCTGCGCGGGTCACGCGCCCGCGGCACCATACTGCTGGTCCTCGGACTGGGCCTGGTGTTCTTCTTCAAATATTCTTCTGCCGTGCTGCTCTGCGTGAGCTTCCTGCTCCTCTGTGTGGGGCTGCTGGTCTTCCGCACCTACCGCCGCTACAGCCAGATCCGGTTGGGGATTGTCCTTGCCACGGTGCTGCTGGTGGCCTCCCTGGGCGTCAACGCGGCCTTTGGCTTCCCGGGCCTCAACGAGAGCCTGCAGGACACCTTCACGGACCACTTCCGCAAGCCGCCCGTCGATGATCCTTTCAACCAGCTGATGGTCCTGGAACTGGACTTCCTGTGGCGGTTCCTGGCTGCGTTGCCGGCCAACGCCGCCTACCTGCTGGTCTTCGCCGCCGGCGTGTGGGGGTACGTGCGCGCCATGCGGGAGAAGATCCTGCCTCCGGCCGGGTGGGCGGCAGTGGCGCTGTCCCTGTATGGAGTCCTGAGCGTCGTCGGACACCCGGTCTACACCCAGGCGGAGCGCCTTGGCTCCAGCCTGTGGGTGGGCGTTGCCCTTGGCGTGGGACTCGCCGCCCGGTCCGTGGTGGTCCGTCTCAGGCTCCGGAAGCGCGCCCGGCAGGACCTCGCCAGCAGCGAAACCGCCGGCTAGCCGCCGTCGGGCCCTACACAAAACCGCCGGCTAGCCGCCGTCGGGCCCTGGACGGCAATGGCCGGCGGGAGTCTGGTGACTCCCGGCCGGCCATTGCTGTTGCTGCGGACGGTGGTCCTAGAAGTAGGCCACCTTGACGCCGGCGGCGGTCCACGTCATGGTCCCGCCCTGGAACCGGACGGTCTTGTATCCGCCGTACGAAATCGCCGCCTGCTGGGGGTAGCCGAGTTTGCCCATCTGCCAGCCGRCCAGGCGCCAGGCGTTCATGTACGGGTCGTTGACGGCGTGGGCGCCGGTGGCCGCGGTCCAGTAGAGGTTGCCGCCGCTGAAGGGCTGGTAGCAGCCCCCGCCGTACAGGCCGCAGCTGACCGAGCCGGTGGGGTAGCCGATCCCGCGCTGCCAGCCCGCTTCGCCCCAGCCGGTCCAGTAGGCGCCTGTCACGGCGTTGGCGCCGGTAGCGGCGCTCCAGTAGATGTTGCCTTTGGCGAACGGCTGGTAGCAGCCTCCGCCGTAGAGGCCGCAGGTCACGGTTCCGGTGGGGTAGCCGATTGCCGGCTGGAATCCGGCGCGCTGCCAGGCCTTCCAGTAGTCGCCGATCACGGCGTGCGCTCCGGTGGCGGAACTCCAGTAGATGGTGCCGCCGGAGAACGACTGGTAGCAGCCGCCGCCGTACAGCCCGCACGTGGTCTCATTCGTGGGGTAGCCGATGGCCGGCTGGAAGCCGACTTCCTTCCAGCCGTTCCAGTAGGCTCCGGTGACGGCATGCGCCCCGGTGGCCGAGGACTGGTAGATGTTGCCGTTGCTGAAGGCCTGGTAGCAGCCGCCGCCGTAGAGCCCGCAGGTGACGTCGTTGGTGGGGTACCCGATTGTCGTCTGCCAGCCGGCCCGTCCCCACGCGGCCCAGAAGTCGCCGGTCACCGCGTGGGCGCCGGTGGCGGCGGACCAGTAGATGTTGCCGCGCGTGAACTCCTGGTAGCAGCCGCCGCCGGCGAGCCCGCAGGTTTCCATCGACTTGGGGTATCCGATGCCGTCCTGCCACCCGGCGGCCTTCCATGCGGCCATGTAGGAGTTCTTGACCACAAACGTGCCCACGCCGGGGGTGTTGTACGCGTTTGCGGTCTGGAAGGTCTGGTGGCAGGTGGTGGTGGTTGTGGGGCACGTCGCGTCGCTGGTGGCGTAGCCGATTCCCGGCTGCCACCCGGCCTGGCCCCAGGCGGTCCAGTACGCCCCGGTGACCGGATACGCGCCCGTGGCCGAGCTCCAGTAGATGTTGCCCTTGGCGTAGGACCGGTAGCAGCCGTTGCCGTACAGCCCGCAGATCTCGGCGGTGGTGGTGGGAGCGCCCAGGGGCCCCGAGGCGCCGCCGGTGGCCTGCCACTTGGCGTCGATGGCGCCGTTGGAGCCCACGGTGCCCCGGGCGAAGGCCTGAAGCTGGGCCATTGAGCCGTTCCAGACGTTGGAGTCCCCGGCGAAGGGTCCCGTGCTGCTGAACTGCCAGATGCTGTAGGTGCTCCAGCTGGCAGGGATGGGACCGGCGTCGTTCGACGCGGAGATCGGGTAGGAGGCCAGCCACAGCGGGTTGTCGCTGAAGCCCAACGGGTTCCCGACGCAGTCCTTCCACCAGTAGTTGCCGGTGTAGATCACGGGCACCCGRCCGGTCAGGGCCTTCATGGTGTTGCTGAAGTCCTTGGCCCAGGCCGTCAACGCCGCTTTGGACATGTCATAGCAGGCGTTGCCCTGGTAGTAGCCGTTGATGGTCTGGCCCGCGTAGGGGTTGCCCTCGAAGTCTAGGACCGGCGGCATGGTGTAGCCGTCGTTGGACCAGCCGCCRCCGTTGCGCACGAAGAWCCKKGCCTGGTCCGCCCCGGASGASGCWGCCGGGTTSGCGAAGTGGTASGCSCCCCGGATCATGCCGACGGCCCGSGAYCCGCTGTACTGGGTGSMGAAGATSGGGYTCGTGTAGTAGTTGCCCTCGGTTGCCTTGATGTAGGTGAAGCGTGCGCCCAGGTTCCACTGCTGCTGCCAGTTGACCGAGGGCTGGTGGGGGCTGACATCCATGCCCTTGATGCCGAACGACGGCGTCCAGGTGCCTTCGGTGGCCAGCGCCTGGGCGGAGGCTTTCCCGCCGCCGGCTGTGGTCCCGGCGCGGCCAGCCTCGCCCATTTCCGCTCCGCCCGAGCGGGTGGCCGCGGTCATGGCGGCGCGGTAGGCCTCCGTGGAGCGGTCGACGGTCGCCGGGGCGGCGGTCGCC
>NZ_JBFTNO010000053.1:0-9813 GCF_056397525.1 Arthrobacter sp. 05L45_2
GGGCCACCCTCGCGCACTTCGGCGGCATCCTGGGTTGCATCCCCGCACTGCTGATTTACCTGATCTTCAAGGACCGGGGCCCGTTCACCGCCCAGGAATCAAAAGAGGCGCTGAACTTCACCCTGCCGCCCACCATCGCCGCGGTGGTGGCCAATCTCCTGGTCTTTATTCCGGTGGTCGGCAACTTGTTCGCCGTGCTGGCGACCCTCATCTGGATCGCCCTCGCCTGCTTCTCCGTCGCGGCCGGCATCCACGTCAACCGTGGCCAGCCGCACCGCTACGACTACAACCTCCGCTGGATCAAGTAGCGCCGGACTAATTGCGCCGGGTCATGCAGGTCAGTCCGGCAGGATCCGGCGGACAACGGCGTCGGCCAGCAGCCGGCCCCGGAGGGTCAGCACTAGGCGCCCCTTGAAGGCAGCCGCCGGGTCCACCAGGCCGTCCGCAATCAGACCGGCGATGGCGTGGCGGCCGGTGTCGCCCAGGCCGCCCAGGCTGGTAATCGCCAGGCCGGTCACCAGCCTCGCTTCGAGCATCACGCGTTCCATGTCCCGGGTTTCCGCGTCGAGGGTTTCCCTGCCAGCCGCGGGTGACACACCCGAGGCCAGCCGCCCTGCATAAGCCGTGGGATGTTTGACGTTCCACCAGCGGACGCCGCCGACGTGCGAATGCGCCCCGGGGCCAATCCCCCACCAGTCGTCCCCGCGCCAGTAGGCCAGGTTGTGCCGGCAGGCCTGGTCCGGGGTGCGCGCCCAGTTGCTGACCTCATACCAGCCCAGGCCAGCAGCGGAGATCAGTTCTTCGGCGAGCTCGTATTTGGCCGCGTGGTCGTCGTCGTCGATCCCCGGCACTTCGCCGCGGCGGATCTGGGCGGCCAGCTTGGTGCCGTCCTCCACGATCAGCGCGTAGGCGCTGATGTGGTCCGGTCCATAGGACAACGCGGTTTCCAGCGAAAACCGCCAGTCATCCAACGACTCGCCGGGAGTCCCGTAGATCAGGTCCAGGCTCACCGCCAGGCCGGCGTCCCGGGCCCACTGGACGACCTGCGGCACACGGCTGGGCGTGTGCGTTCGGTCCAGGACCTTGAGGACGTGGGGCACTGCGGACTGCATACCGAAAGACACCCGGGTGAACCCGGCGTCCGCGAGCAGCTGGAGGGATTCGGGCGTGACCGAATCCGGGTTGGCTTCCGTGGTGACTTCGGCGCCGGGTTCCAGGCCCCAGGTACCGATCGCGGCGGCGAGGATCTTCGCGAGGTCCTCCGCCGGCAGCAGCGTGGGTGTCCCGCCGCCGAAAAACACCGTGCCCAGCCGCCGCTCCGGCAGGCCCGAGGCCTTCAGGACCCGGCCGGCGAAATCGACTTCGGCGACGGCTGTGCTGGCATACGCGTCCTGCGAGGCGCCGCCGCCCAGCTCCGTGGCGGTGTAGGTGTTGAAGTCACAGTAGCCGCAGCGGACGGCGCAGAACGGGATGTGGACGTAGAGCCCGAAAGCCCGGTCCGCGGCGCCCTCCAGCGCCTGGGCGGGCAGGAGCCCGTCCGACGGCGCGGGGTCACCGAGGGGAAGCGCGCTTGGCATGGCTACTTCTTGGCCTTGTCCTTGGACTCTTCGGTGGTCAGGGCGGCGATGAAGGCTTCCTGCGGTACCTCGACGCGGCCCACCATCTTCATGCGCTTCTTGCCTTCCTTCTGCTTCTCGAGCAGCTTGCGCTTACGGGTGATGTCACCGCCGTAGCACTTTGCGAGGACGTCCTTGCGGATGGCACGGATGCTCTCGCGGGCGATGATCCGGGAGCCGATGGCTGCTTGGATCGGCACCTCGAACTGCTGCCTCGGGRTCAGTTCGCGCAGTTTGCCGGTCATCATCACTCCGTAGGCGTAGGCCTTGTCGCGGTGCGTGATGGCGCTGAAGGCGTCCACTTGTTCGCCCTGGAGCATGATGTCCACCTTGACGAGGTCGGCGACCTGGTCGCCGTCGGCCTTCCAGTCCAGCGAGCCGTAGCCGCGGGTCTTGGACTTGAGGATGTCGAAGAAGTCGAAGACGATCTCGGCCAGCGGCAGGCGGTAACGGATCTCCACCCGGTCCTCGGACAGGTAGTCCATGCCGCCCATCACGCCGCGGCGGCTCTGGCACAGCTCCATGATGGCGCCGACGAAGTCGTTCGGTGCCAGGATGGTGGCGGAAACCATCGGCTCGCGGACCTCTGCGACCTTGCCGGTGGGGTATTCGCTGGGGTTGGTGACGTGGACCACCTTCTTGTCCTCAAGCGTCACCTCGTACTCCACGTTTGGCGCGGTGGAGATCAGGTCCAGGTTGTATTCGCGTTCGAGCCGCTCACGGGTGATCTCCAGGTGCAGCAGGCCCAGGAAGCCCACGCGGAAGCCGAAGCCCAGGGCAGCGGAGGTTTCCGGTTCGTAGACCAGCGCGGCGTCGTTGAGCATCAGTTTCTCGAGCGCGTCGCGGAGCACCGGGTAGTCGGTGCCGTCCAGCGGGTAGAGGCCGGAGAAAACCATCGGCTTGGCGTCGGCGTAGCCGGCGAGGGACTCGCTGGCGGGTTTGGCCAGGTTGGTGACGGTGTCGCCGACCTTGGACTGGCGGACGTCCTTCACGCCGGTGATCAGGTACCCGACCTCGCCGACGCCCAGGCCCTTGGACGGGGTGGGTTCCGGGGAGCTCACACCGATTTCAAGGAGTTCGTGGGTGGCGCGGGTGGACATCATCTGGATGCGTTCGCGCGGGTGCAGCATGCCGTCCACCACACGGACGTAGGTGACGACGCCGCGGTAGGTGTCGTAGACGGAGTCGAAGATCATGGCGCGGGCGGGCGCCGTCGGGTCGCCGACCGGAGCCGGGAGGTCGTGGACGATCTTGTCCAAGAGGGCTTCGACGCCGGCGCCGGTCTTGCCGGAGACGCGCAGTACATCGTCCGGGTCGCCGCCGATCAGGTTGGCCAGTTCATCGGCGTATTTTTCCGGCTGGGCGGCCGGCAGGTCGATCTTGTTCAGGACCGGAATGATCGTGAGGTTGTTCTCCATCGCCAGGTAGAGGTTGGCGAGGGTCTGCGCCTCGATGCCCTGGGCTGCGTCCACGAGGAGGACGGCGCCTTCGCAGGCTGCGAGGGACCGAGAGACCTCGTAGGTGAAGTCAACGTGGCCGGGCGTGTCGATCATGTTCAGTGCGTAACTGGTGTCATCGAGCTCCCAGGGCATACGGACGGCCTGGGACTTGATGGTGATGCCGCGTTCGCGCTCGATGTCCATGCGGTCCAGGTACTGGGCCTTCATGTCGCGGGACTGGACGACGCCGGTGTACTGGAGCATCCGGTCAGCCAGCGTGGACTTGCCGTGGTCAATATGCGCAATGATGCAGAAGTTCCGGATGAGGGCCGGATCTGTTGCGGCAGGCACCGGGGCGGTGCGGGCCATGGGAGACACGCAGGGTCCTTACTGTTGGCAATACGCGGGAGCGGTACTGAGGGCTTATCCATGGGGTGGCGCTGCCGGCTGTCCGCCGTGCTGCGGCGCACCGCATTTGTCGTTCCTATAGTCTCCCACGTCCGCGTCTCCGGCACCGCATTCCCGCCACGGACCGGCCATTGCCGGCGCAAAGGAACCTAGCTCCGGGCTGCTGCCGGGGCCGGGGCGCGGCGGGCGGTATGGTGTGCCCATGGCCCTGAACCTTCGCTCCTTTGGCAACGCCCTCCGCCGCACCCTGCGTTTCCTGGACCGGCTGGGCGGTGGGCCGGCACCCACCCGGCGGCCCTCGGGCACCGCCCGCGGCCGCGCGTCTGCCCCCGGCAAGGCAGGCGCAGGCAGCATTGGCCTGAGCGGCCGCTACCCCGGTGACTTCCAGGGCACATCCACCGTCCAGTACAGGCCCGCCGTCAACGGCCTGCCTGAGCCGGGCGAGATTGTCTGGACGTGGGTTCCGTTCGAGGAGGACCACAGCCGCGGCAAGGACCGCCCGGTACTGCTCGTCGGGACCCGGGGGCGCTATCTGCTGGGGCTGATGCTCACCAGCAAGGACCACGACAGCGACGCCCGACGCGCGGATGACTACGTGGACATCGGTACCGGACCCTGGGACCGACAGTGGCGCCCCAGCGAGGCCAGGGTGGACCGCGTCCTGCAGATCAATCCCCAGGATGTGCGCCGCGAAGGGGCAATCCTGGATGCCGGACGGTTCCGCGATATCGCCGCGGCCCTGCGCACCCGCCACGGCTGGTCCTGATCCCGCCGGGAGGTCTTACTCCGGCGGGGCCCGGCCGCTCCCCGTCCGGCCGGACGCGACCCGCGCAACCGGCCCGAAATCGCCAGCGGGTGCACTGCTCTGCTATTATTGACAGCTGTGTGTCCGTGCAGGTCGACGGCCACAGATGGTTGGTCGCCATAGGTATCCCCACGCCGCTCAGTCAATGGCCAATCTGAAAGCCCTCTAGACCATTTTCCGCATTGAAAAAGAGAGTTCACACGTGGCTAATATCAAGTCCCAGAAGAAGCGCATCCTGACCAACGAAAAGGCTCGCCTGCGCAACAACGCAGTCAAGTCCGAGCTGAAGACGGCCATCCGCGCCGTCAACACTGCCGTTGCGTCCACCGACAAGGATGCCGCTGCTGCTGCACTGGTTTCTGCCAGCCGGAAGCTCGACAAGGCTGTCAGCAAGGGTGTTCTTCACAAGAACAACGCTGCAAACCGCAAGTCGGCGATCTCCAAGAAGGTCAACGCACTCTAAGGTTTTCCAGTTCAACTGAACTGACGATTGTGGCCGGCACCCCAGGGTGCCGGCCACAGCCAGTTAAAAACCCGGCCACATTTTCTGCGGCGGTGCGGGCCGGCGCCAGCCTGAGCGGGATCAGCCCCTCGCCTGCGGGGACACACTGCGGAGCTATCGGCAACCGGCCCGCGCCCCCGAGGGTCAGCGCCGGACCGATCCCGCGATGACCGTGACGGCGTGCTCGACGGCATAAACCGGATCACGGGACAGCCCTTTGACCTGGGCGTCTGCCTCGGCGGTGACCTGAATGGACCGGACCAGGCCTTCCGGGGTCCACCGCCTCACCTCACGCTGCGCCTGTTCCACCAGCCAGGGCTGCATGCCCAGCTGTTTCGCGATCTGGGCAGACGAACCCTGCGCGCCGGCAACTTTGGCCAGGGAGCGCAGTTTCGAGGCAAGGGCGGCAACGATCGGCACGGGGTCCGCCCCGGTGTCCAGGGCGTGCCGGAGGGTCGACAGGGCCAGGGGCGCGTTTCCGGCCATCGCTGCGTCGGCGACCTTGAAACCGGAAGCTTCGACCCTGCCGCCGTAGTAGCGGTCCACCAGTTCGGCATCGACGGCGGACGTGGCATCGGCGATCAGCTGGCTGCAGGCCGCGGCGAGCTCGGACAGATTTGCCCCGACGGCATTGACCAGGGCCTGCAC
The DNA here is from genome assembly GCF_056397525.1 of Arthrobacter sp. 05L45_2. Lineage (NCBI taxonomy): Bacteria > Bacillati > Actinomycetota > Actinomycetes > Micrococcales > Micrococcaceae > Arthrobacter > Arthrobacter sp. 05L45_2. The sequence goes on from NZ_JBFTNO010000053.1 coordinate 5,419, forward strand.
TGCCTCAGGCTCGATGCGCCGCGAGGCCGCCTTGAACTCCGTGGTGACGAAGGCCACCTTGTCAGCGTCTTTTTTCAACGGCTGGCAGTCAACCACGGGCCACCCGCCGGCCTTAATGGCGTCGAGCAGTTTCTTGCCGCGCACTCCCCCGCCGTGCCGCAGCACCAGGACTGCGTCCGGTTCCGGCTGGGCCAGGTACTTGAGCGCGTCGGCGAGGAAGGCATCATTCATTGCCTCGAGGCCTTCCACTTCGATCAGCTTCTGCTCACCGAACAGCGACGGGCTGACGTTCATGGCCAGGGCCCCGGGGTCGTAGCTGCCGGCGTTGAGCCGGGTGACCTCGACGTCGGGCGCGGCGGCGCGGACCTGGGAGCGGATCCGGTCCATGGCCCGGGACCCCAGATAGTCTTCCGGTCCGCCCACCAGCACTACCGGCGCCGGCGTAACGTCCCGCCAGGTGGCGGTGTTCGCGGCCGTGGTCCGGGTGCGTTGGGTCTGGGCAGCAGCCACTGGTGGTTCCTCCGGGAAGTTGGTTTGCAGACTCTAAGCGTGCCACGGCCGGGGCGGTGCTCCAAGCCGCGCGGTCTGTGCCGGACGGGCGGTTTCCGGGCAGCTGCGGATGCCGCAGGGTGGTCGAGGATCCGGGTGAGCAACAGTGTGGCCTGCCCATGCAGGATCAGGACCAGACGCCGGACGGCGGCGGGGTGGGTGGCCGCCCACGTCCCGGCCAGGGACACGGCGGAGAAGCCCGCCATCGTGGCTGCACCGAAGGCTCCCTCCGGCCACGGCAGCGCCGCGCCAGGCAGGGCTGCAAAGTAGCGTGCTATTCCGGCCACTCCGTCGGCGAACATGCCGGCCACTGCGATGGGCAGTGCAGCGACGTCCGGAACGAGTGGCACCAGCGGTACCGCGGCCGTACCCGTAAGCGTCACGGGCGCCACGAACGCAGCGGCGGCCAGGTTCGCCGCCAGGGCGTAGCTGCTGAACTGGGGCTGAAGCAGCACAATCACGGGACCACAGAACAGTTGCGCCGACAACGGGACCGCGAGGCCCGCAGCCGCCCAGCGAGGCACAGCCGGTGGAAACCAGCCCATGAGGGGGCCTCCGGCGACGACGATGCCCAGGGTCGCCAGGACGGACAGCACAAACCCGAAGTCGCCGGCGAGTTCGGGGCTCCCGAGCAATAGTCCAGTTGACGCCAGGCAGAGCAGGCTGAGGCCGCGCCCGGCCCGGCCGAACGCCAGGGCCGAGAGTCCGATGGCCCCCATGAGGGCCGCCCGGAGCACACTGGCGTCGGGGCCGACCATTAGGACGAAGAGCCCCAGTCCGGTGGCCGCAACCGTCGCGGCTACAGCACGGGGGAACCGCAGGCTGCGGGCCGCGAGCAGCAGGGCGCCCAGGATGAGGCTGCAGTTGGCTCCGCTGACAGCGGTCAGGTGCGTCATGCCGACGGTTTTCATGGCTGCGGCCAGCTGCGCGTCCAGGGCGGCGGTGTCCCCCGTGACCATGCCGGGCAACAGGCCGCGGGCGTCCCCCGCCAGGCGTTCTGCGGCGGTACGGAACCCTTGGCCCAGCTTGGCTGGCAGGCTTTCCCAGCCCGGGGCGGCCGATAGCTGCTGCGGCGCGGAGGACGCGGCCAGCATTCCTGCCTCGGCTTCGCCTTGCCCGGCCGTTTTGAGGGTGCCAGTTGTCCGGAACCGCTGGCCTGGTTCGGCGATCTGCCACCCGCGTCCGCCGACGACCAGCAGCTTCGCGGGGGCCTCCACCCTGCGGCCATCGAAGACCAGAACCCGAAGGGTCACCGGGACCAGCCAACGGTCCGCGAGGCCGGAACGTCCTGGCGCCCGTAGCCGTTTGGGCGTGCCGGCGACGTCGACCTCGGCCACCACGGAGGCGCCGGCGGCGACGGCCTCCGACACCGCTCCCTCGCTCCGTAACGTGGACGCCCCCGCCGAATGGGCACCGGCGACGGACGAAAGCAGCAAACCGACGGCCAGCGTGGCCCGGAGGCTGCGCGCTACGGGGCTTCGGCGGCGGGACTGGACCCCAAGCAACAGGGCGGCAGCCGCGGCTGATAGAGCAGCGCACAGTACGGCGAGGGCGGCCGGCGCCAGCCAACCGCCGGCCAACGCTGTAGCCCAGACCAGGAGTGTGGCGGGGACCAGCCGCACGTCGGTCCGGCGGCGCTGGGGGCTCGGGCTCTGTTGCCGCTCCCGGCCCCTCGCCCGGTGCAGCGCATCCGCCAGGGCCCCAGACATTACATGGCGCAGGGCACGCCCCTGGGCGCCGTCCCCGGACGGGGTGTGGTCCGGTGTGTCGGGGCCCCTGGCCATCCCTGCGGCGGCGGCGTCCCGCATGATCTGCCACCGGGGCCGGGGTGAGGCTGCCATGTCAGACCCTCACCAGGGGTAGGAGCGCCGCAAGCATCTTGGGGCCGACGCCATCTACAGCATCGAGTTCTTCGACCCTGCCGAACCGGCCGTGCTGCTTCCGCCAGTCCACGATTCTCTGGGCCAGCACCGGCCCGACACGGGGCAGTGTGGTGAGTTCTTCGACGCCGGCGGTGTTCAGGTTGACCCTCCCCGAAGACTCTCCGGATCCGTTTGCCGTGCCTRCACCCGAAGTTGTGGAAGGGCCTGCGGGTTCCACAGGGTCCGGGGTGCCCCGCTCCGGAACGAGGATCTTCTGGCCGTCCTCGAGGACAGCGGCGAGGTTGAGCCGGTCGAGGTCGGCCGTGCGGGTACTTCCGCCGGCAGCCTTGATGGCTTCGTGGAGCCGGCTCCCGCGCGGCAGTTCCACCACTCCGGCTTTGGCGACGGCGCCGGCGACGTGGACGATGATGACTGCTGCCGTCCCTCCGGCGGAACCGCCCGCGGGCGCGGTGGCCGCCGGGTCCGCCGGGGCTGCGGTCGCGCCGGTCCCGGGCTCTCCGCCGGCCCCCGCGTCGGCTCCGGCCCTCTGGGCTATTGGCTCGACCCGTGGTGCGCCGCTCGCCGCCTGCCACCAGAACCAGCCGCCCAGCAGCACCGAGACAACGGCCAGGAGCGCAGCGGCCCGCCGGCCTGTCCGCCACCGGAATCCGGCCCCGCCCTGCACACCGGCCTCGCCCGCGGGGGCACCCGCGTCATCGTTCGCCTCGCCCCGCACCGGAGGGACGACCGCCGTCGGGTTCCTGCTGCCCGGCATGGGCCCGAGCAGCCCCTCGTCCGCGGCGGCGCCTAAGGTGGCGGCCCAGCGGTGCCGGGCCGGAACGGCTCCGCCGCGGGACCCGGCGTCCGGATATCGGCCTGACATGCACCCAGCGTAGAAACGGCAGCCATCGGGCCGACAGGGGTATTAACGGCTATGTGGAAAGCGGCCCGGCAGTCTCCGGCGTCGGACCGCTCCCGGGCAGTGGAGTGCTGCTCTCCCCCACAATGACGGCCAGGACGCCGAGTCCGGCGTGGGCAGCCAACACCGCAGGCAGTGCGCTGAGCTGGGCGGGCGGGCAATCCGGAAGCAGCTGACCCAGCCGGGCGGCCATCTGTTCAGCCTCCACCCGGTTACCGAAGTGGTGCACCGCGATCCGGGCCTCCCCGTCGGGGCGGGAGCGCGCATCGGCTGCCACGATCTCTTCGAGCCGGCCAATGGCGCGCGCAGCGGAGCGGACCTTTTCCAGCGGCACTACCTTGCCGCCGTCGACCGCGAGGATCGGCTTGATGGAGAACATGGTGCCCCACAGGGAGGCCGCCGCACCGATCCGTCCCCCGCGGCGCAGCTGCTCGAGGCTCGGCACGTAGAAATAGACCTTGGTGCGGGCCAGCCGTTCCTCGGCGAAAGCCCTGACCTGTCCGGCGCTCCGGCCGTCGGCGGCCGCGACCACGGCGCTCTGCACGCCCATGCCGAGAGCCATCCCGACCGTACGGGAATCGAGGATTTCCACCGGAATCCCCACCCTGGCCGCGGCGAGCCTGGCGGAATCGGCGGTGCCGGAGAGCTCGCCGGAGATGTGGATCGAGACGACTGATTCGAAGCCGCGGGCCGCAGCCGCCAGGTAAGCCTGCTCGAACTGGCCGGGCGAGGGCCGCGACGTGTGGACCGGCACCGCGCCGGCAAGCGCCACGGCGATGGTCTCGGCGATGTCGTCCTCACCCTCGCCGTAGATCTCGGTGCCCACCATCACCGGCATCGGCACCACGGTGAGGCGCCCGTCGGCGGTGAAGTCGCGCACCCACTCCGCGGGCAGCGCGGCGGCCGAATCCGTGACCACTGCGGTCCGCACGGCCACGGCAGGCACGGGTTCAACAACGGCGCCCGGACGGGTGGCCTGGCGGAGCCTGATGAGGCGTTCGCGCAGCCAGGGCCAGCCAGGGGGCTCACGGTCGGGCACCACACACCTCCTGGAAGAGTTCCGGG
>NZ_JBFTNO010000053.1:9856-25190 GCF_056397525.1 Arthrobacter sp. 05L45_2
GCCGGCGGCCGGATCGAAAATGGCCTGCCCGGCTAGGCCGGGACGATGTTGACCAGTTTAGGGGCCCGGACAATAACCGTGCGGATTCCCCGTCCGTCCATCGCGCGCTGGACGTTCTCGGACGCCAGGGCCAGTTCGCGCAGTTCGTCCTCGGTGATGTCCGGCGAAACCTCCAGCCGGTCACGCACCTTGCCCTGGACCTGGACGACGGCGGTGACAGAGTCCTGCACCAGCAGGGCCTCGTCATGCGTGGGCCAGCCGGCGTTGGCGACGGACGCCGGGTGTCCCAGCACGTTCCAGAGGTCCTCGGCCGTGTACGGGGCGAAGAGGCTCAGGATGACGGCAACAGCTTCCACAGCCTCGCGGACCGCCGGATCCGCACCGCCGGCGCCCCCTGCAGCGTCGATAGTTTTGCGGGTCGCGTTCACCAGCTCCATGAGCTTGGCAACCACCACGTTGAATTTGTTGTGGTCGAGCAGGGCCTGCGCGTCGGCGATGGTGCGGTGGGTGACCGTGCGCAGGGCCCGGTCGCCGGTGGAGAAGTCGACGCCGGGTGCGCTCGTAACGTCCTGGCCGAGCCGCCAGGCGCGGGCGAGGAACTTCGCGGAGCCCGACGGCGATACGTCGGCCCAGTCGACGTCGTCCTCCGGCGGGGAGGCGAAGATCATGGTCAGGCGCACGGCGTCGACGCCGTACTTGTCCAGCTGTTCACCCAGGTCCACACCGTTGCCCAGGGACTTGCTCATGGCTTTGCCGCCGTTGAGAACCTGGCCCTGGTTGAGCAGGGCACGGAAGGGTTCGTCGGCTTCGATCAGTCCGAGGTCGTGGATGACCTTCGTGAAGAAGCGTGCGTACAGCAGGTGCAGGATGGCGTGCTCCACACCGCCGACGTACTGCCCCACGGGCATCCAGTCGTTGATCTTGGCCGGGTCGAATGGTCCCTCGGTGTAGTCCGGGGAAACGAAGCGCAGGAAGTACCAGGACGAATCCACGAAGGTGTCCATGGTGTCCGTGTCCCGTTTCGCCGGGCCGTGGCAGGTGGGGCATTCGACGTTGACCCAGGCCTCGGCGGCGGCCAGCGGGGAGGTGCCCTTCGGGGACAGGTCCTCGCCGCGCAGGTCCTCGGGCAGGGTGACCGGGAGCTGGTCATCCGGGACCGGCACTTCGCCGCAGGACGGGCAGTGGATGATCGGGATAGGGGTTCCCCAGAAGCGCTGGCGGCTCAGCAGCCAGTCGCGCAGGCGGAAGTTCACGAATTTCTCGCCCGTTCCTTGCTGGGCCAGGATCTCGATGGCGGCCGGGATGGCCTCGGCCTTGGGCAGGCCATCCAGCGCGCCGGAATTGATCAGGGTGCCCTCGCCGGAGGTCGCCGTGCCGGAGACGGCAGGGTCCTCCTCGCCGGTGTCCAGCACCGCCCGGACGGGCAGGTCGAACGTCTTGGCGAAGTCGAGGTCGCGCTGGTCGTGGGCCGGCACGGCCATGATGGCGCCGGTGCCGTAGTCCGCCAGCACGTAGTCGGCGGCCCAGACGGGCAGCTTTTCGCCGTTCAGCGGGTTGGTGGCGTACCGGCCGGTGAAGACGCCGGTCTTCTCCCGTTCGGTCGACTGCCGTTCGATTTCGGACAGCGCCTTGACCTGTTCGCGGTAGGCGTCCAGGGCTGCGGCGTGCTCGTCGGTGACCAGCTCGACGGCGAGCGGGGCGTCCGCGGCGACCACGAAGAACGTCGCGCCGTACAGGGTGTCCGGACGGGTGGTGAAGACGGTGACGTCCTTGGCGGGCTTGCCGGCGTCGGCTTCGATGACGAAATTGACGTGCGCACCCTCGGAACGGCCGATCCAGTTTTTCTGCATGGCCAGCACGCGCTCGGGCCAGTGGCCGCGCAGTTCGTCCATGTCATCGAGCAGGCGGTCCGCGTAGTCCGTGATCTTGAAGTACCACTGGTTCAGCGATTTCTTGGTCACGGCGGTCCCGCACCGTTCGCAGGCGCCGTTGACGACCTGTTCGTTGGCCAGCACGGTCTGGTCCTTGGGGCACCAGTTGACCGGCGAGTTCTTGCGGTAGGCCAGGCCGCGGTCGTAGAACCGCTTGAAGAGCCACTGGGTCCAGCGGTAGTACGCGGCGTCGGAGGTGTGCAGCCGGCGGGACCAGTCGGCGGAGATGGCGTAGCGCTTGAAAGACGCCGCCTGGGTGTCGATGTTCGCGTAGGTCCACTCGCTGGGGTGCGCGTTGCGTTTGATGGCGGCGTTCTCGGCCGGCAGGCCGAACGAGTCCCAGCCGATCGGGTGCAGCACGTCGTAGCCCTGCTGGCGCAGGTAGCGGGCGACGACGTCGCCCATCGCGAACGCTTCGGCGTGGCCCATGTGCAGGTCACCGGAGGGGTACGGGAACATGTCCAGCACGTAGCGGCGTTCCTTCGACCCGTCATCCAGCGGCGTGAAGACCTTGAGGTCCTCCCAGACCTGCGGCCACTTGGCCTCCATGGCTGCGAAGCTGTAGGCGCCCTCCTCGGGGCCTTCGCTTGCGATGGCTGCTGCTGTTCCGGTCTCTGTCTCCGGCTGAACGCTCACTGCTGGCCTCTTCTGTTCTTTCGATCTTGTCGGATCAGGACTGTCCTGCCTGATCCCAGGTCCCCTGCTGCTGCCCGGTAATTGCCCCGGACACACAAAAGCCCCTCGACACGGAGGGGCTGCCGCTCGGCAATCCGGCTGTTCGTCGGGATGCCGGGCGGCTAACTAAGCAGGAGGATCGCACGCATACGACTACTTTAGCGCAAAGCCCGCCGCCCCCAAGGTAAGTCGCCACGAGCGGCTGGATCGGAACGCTGAGAAGAGGGAGGCCGCACCCCGCCAGGGTGTGGTGGGCACCGCGAAGCGGGCGGGGCGGGTGCGGCCTCCCTCGTCAGAGCTGTGGCCTACTTCACGTCTTCGTCGACCCACTCCATGGACTTGGTGACGGCCTTCTTCCACAGACGCATCTGGCGGTCACGCTCGGCCTGATCCATCTGCGGCTCCCAGCGCTTGTCCTCGGACCAGTTGGCCGAGCACTCGCCCAGATCCTTCCAGAACCCGACGGCCAGGCCGGCCGCGTAGGCCGCACCCAGGGAGGTGGTCTCGACGACCTTCGGCCGGATCACCGGCACACCGAGGATGTCGGCCTGGAACTGCATCAGGGCGTCGTTGGCGACCATACCGCCGTCGACCTTCAGCTCCGTGAGCGGAACCCCCGAGTCCGCATTCACGGCGTCGAGGACCTCGCGGGTCTGGAAGGCCGTGGCCTCCAGGGCCGCGCGGGCGATGTGGTTCTTGTTCACGAAGCGGGTCAGCCCGACAATCGCGCCGCGGGCGTCGGAACGCCAGTACGGTGCGAAGAGGCCGGAGAACGCCGGAACGATGTACACGCCGCCGTTGTCTTCGACGGAGGCGGCCAGGGTCTCGACCTCCGGGGCGCTGCCGATCATGCCGAGGTTGTCGCGCAGCCACTGCACCAGCGAACCGGTGACAGCGATCGAGCCTTCCAGGGCGTAGTGCGGCTTGGCGTCGCCGAGCTTGTAGCCGACGGTGGTGAGCAGGCCGTTCTTGGAGTGGACGATTTCCTCACCGGTGTTGAAGATCAGGAAGCAGCCCGTGCCGTAGGTGTTCTTCGCCTCGCCGGTATCGAACGCCGCCTGGCCGAAGGTGGCCGCCTGCTGGTCGCCGAGGATGCCGGCGACCGGAACCTCACGCAGCAGCTGGGAGGTGTGGACATTGCCGTAGACCTCGGAGGAGGACTTGATGGCCGGCATCATCGAGGCCGGGACACCGAAGGCATCCAGGATTTCCTGGTCCCAGGACAGCGTTTCAAGGTCCATGAACATGGTCCTCGAGGCGTTTGTGACATCGGTTACGTGCACGCCGCCGTCGGTACCGCCGGTCAGGTTCCAGAGCACCCAGCAGTCGGTGTTGCCGAAGACAAGGTCCCCGGCCTCGGCCTTGGCGCGGGCGCCCTCGACGTTGTCCAGGATCCACTTGATCTTGGTGCCGGAGAAGTAGGTCGCCAGCGGCAGGCCCACCTTCTGCTTGAAGCGCTCCGGCCCGCCGTCCTTGGCAAGTTCGTCAACGATCGACTGTGTGCGGGTGTCCTGCCAGACGATCGCGTTGTAGACGGCCTTGCCGGTGGTCTTGTCCCAGACCACCGCGGTCTCACGCTGGTTGGTGATGCCGACGGCGGCGATGTCGTGGCGGGTGAGGTTGGCCTTGGACAGCGCCGAGGCGATGACCTCGCGGGTGTTGTTCCAGATCTCCGCGGGGTCATGCTCAACCCAGCCTGCCTGCGGGAAGATCTGCTCGTGCTCCATCTGGCCGGAGGAAACGATGTTGCCGCTGTGGTCGAACACAATGGCACGGGTGCTCGTGGTTCCCTGGTCAATGGCAATTACATACTGGTTCATGCTGACGTCCTTGTCTTGTGGGCCTGACGGTTGAAGTGATGCGATTCGAGCGGGCTAATACGGTTGGATCGGCGGGGCTACGCGGCCGCAGTGGCGATGATCGGCACGATGGCTGCGACGATGCCGGCGAGTCCGCCGCCAACGAGCGGGCCGACGACCGGGATCCAGGAGTAGCTCCAGTCCGACGCGCCCTTGCCCTTGATGGGCAGCAGCGCGTGGGCGATGCGCGGACCGAGGTCACGGGCAGGGTTGATGGCGTAGCCGGTGGGGCCACCGAGGGAGACACCGATACCGACAACGAGCAGGGCGACTGCCAGCGGGCCAAGTCCCGAGGGGGTCCCGCCGAACGTCAGGATGACGAAAACGAGGACGAAGGTGCCGATGATCTCGGTGATCAGGTTCCAGGGGGTGGAGCGGATGGCCGGGCCGGTGGAGAACACGCCGAGCTTGCTGGCGGGCTCGGGTTCGGCGTCGAAGTGCTGCTTGTGGGCCAGCCACATCACGACGGCGCCGAGGAAGGCACCAAGCAGTTCACCGCCGAAGTAGGTCAGGGTGGAACCAAAGTCCACCGCGACACCGGGGGCGTATTCCTTCTTGCCGTTGAGCAGCAGGCCGAAGGTGACGGCCGGGTTTAGGTGCGCTCCGGACTTGGCGGCAACGAAGACACCGCAGAAGACAGCAATGCCCCATCCCCACGTGACCATCAGGAACCCGCCGTTGTTGCCCTTGGTGCCTTTGAGCGCAACGTTGGCCACAACGCCGCAACCCAGCAGGGTCAGCATTGCGGTGCCGAATACTTCGGACAGGAAAACTATTCCAAGAGACATCTTTGACTCCTCTATTTTCTGTTGTCAGCCCTTCGCGAGTTTGAAGGGCCGTTGGGCCGGCAGCGGTTTCGCGCTGCCGGCCGGCCACTGCGACGCCCCGGAAGGAGCCGCAGTCTTTGCTCCCGGACAAACCCGTCCGGTCGCACAAGCTCTTAGGCGACCAGGCTGTGGACCTGGACGCCGTGRTTCCGCCGCAGCACCTCCTGGGCGTGGTTGATCTCGGCGCTGCGCTTTTGCGCATCCCAGCCCAGCGGTCCGGCCAGGATTCCGGCCACCTCATTGAGGAGTTCGCCGGTCACCAGCCCGCGGAATGCCAGTGAGGTGCGGCGGACCAGGACGTCGATCAGGTGGCCGACCTGCTCGTTGTGGGCCATGAACTCCAATTCACGGACGCTCAGTTCCCGGGTGGAGTGCAAGGCCCGGTCCTGTCCGGCGTCAAGATAGGCCATAACGTCCACGGCGCGTGTGCCGTAGCGGGTCAGCAGGCCGGCGGTGCGGTCCGCGTCGCGGCCGGCGGCCATGTGGGACTTGATCCAGCGCTGGACGCCGTCATCGGTCTCCGGGAAGCCGGCACCGCCGCCGATGGGGAGCTTCGCCGTCGAGACTTTCCGCTCCAGGCCGAGTTCGGCGAGTACGTCGTTGCTCAGGTGCTCGGCGAGGGCACGGAACGTGGTCCACTTGCCGCCCACCAGGCTGAGCACGACCGGGGTTTCCGCGCCTGACTTGCCGGCTCCGCCGCGGCGTTCGATCCGGTAGTCGCGGCTGACGAATCCCGGCTGCGTGGCGTCGTGCCGGGGCAGGGGGCGGACTCCGGAGAAGCTGTAGACGATCTGTTCACGGTTCACGGCGACGTCCGGGAAGACGTGGCCAATGAGGTCGAAGAAGTAGTCGATCTCAGCCTCGGTGCACACGGCGTCCTCGGCGGGATCGGCGTCGATGTCGGTGGTGCCGACGAGGACCCTGTCACCCATCGGGTAGATCAGGACGATCCGGCCGTCGGTGTGTTCGAAGAAGATCTCGCGGCCCTGGCAGGCCTCCAGCAGCTCGGGGTGGTCCAGGACAATGTGGGAGCCCTTGGTGCCGCCCATAAAGGCGGACGCGGAACCCATGGCCTGGTTGGTCAGGTCCACCCAGGCGCCGGTGGTGTTGACCACGACGTCGGCGCTGAAGTCGAAGACCTCGCCGGTCAGTTCGTCGCGGAGCTGGACGGTGCCTGCTTTTCCGCCGGCGGATGCGCCGTCCATGGAGACGAGCGAGAGATAGTTGCTGGCGCGGGCTCCGTTGCCGCCCGCTTCGCCGACCTTCTCGCCGTCCTGCAGGACATCGAGGGTGAGCCGCTCCGGGTTGTGCACGGAAGCGTCGAAGTAGGTCGCGGCGTATTTGATGCCGCGGTGCAGCCGGGGCAGCTCCGCCAGGGCACGCTTGCGTCCGCGGAACTGGTGGCGCGGAACGGTCCCGCCGTCGCGGGAGAAGGAGTCGTACATGCTCAGGCCAAGCTTGATCAGGAAGGCGCCGCGCTCCTTGGGCGCACCCTGCTGTTTGTGGGTCAGGAACCGCAGCGGCGCGGCGAGGATGCCGGAGAAGGTGCTGAAGATCGGGATGGTGGTCTGCAGCGGTTTGACGTAGTGCGGGGCGATCTTCAGGAGGCGGTTGCGTTCCACCACGGACTCCTGGACCAGCCGGAATTCGCCGTTCTCGAGGTACCGGATACCACCGTGGATCATGTGCGAGGAGGCGCCGCTGGCGCCCTGGCAGAAGTMGCCGCGTTCAACGAGTGCGACGTCGACGCCCTGGAGCGCCAAGTCACGGAAGGTTCCGACTCCGTTGATGCCGCCGCCGATGATCAGCACTTGCGCGTGGGGCCTGTTTCGCAGCCCCTGCACGGATGTGCGGGGTGCGCTCGACGCCGGATGGCCGGATGAAACCTTGTTTCCCAAAACTGCTCCCTAGGGATTGGTGCTGTGCGACGCGCCGATAGGGCACGCCGTCGTTCATCACTATTGTTTGGACTAATGGAAAATGGAGTCAAGCACTATGCACAAACGTGCAGATCGGAATCATCATGTCGCCAACACGCCCGTCCGATGCACTCCGGGCCGCCCAGCTTTATTACCTCCAGGACCTCACGATGGACGCCATCGCCAGGGAGTTGCGGACCTCCCGGTCGACCGTCTCGCGGCTGCTCTCAGCGGCCCGGGAGTCGGGGCTGGTGCAGATCCAGATCCGCAGCCCGCTGGACACCGGACCCGAACTTGCCAGCATGATCCGGGCCGAATACAAGGTGGACGTCCACGTGGTTCCGGTGGTCGACACGCTCAACGAAGCCGAAACCCTGGACCGGGTGGCCATGCAGGCGGCCCGGACCATCGGGCCGCTGGTGGACTCGAACGCCATCATCGGGGTCGCGTGGGGCTCCACGCTGAGCGCAGTCAGCCGGCACCTGACTCGGAAGATCACCCATGACAGCATCATCGTCCAGCTCAACGGTGCCGGGAACATGCAGACCACCGGCATCACCTACGCCTCGGACATCATGCGGCGCTTCGGCAGCGCCTACGGTGCCCGGGTGGAGCAGTTCCCCGTGCCGGCCTTCTTTGACCATGCCGAGACCAAGAAGGCCATGTGGAATGAGCGCAGTGTGCAGCGGATCCTGCAACTGCAGTCCCGGATGAGCATCGCCATTTTCGGCGTCGGATCGGTCGACGCCGATTACCCCAGCCATGTGTACGCCGGCGGCTACCTGGACGAGGACGATCTCAGCGTCCTGGCAGGTTCCGACGTCGTCGGCGACGTCGCAACCGTCTTCTTCCGCGCCGACGGCTCCTCCGACGGTATTACGCTCAACGAAAGGTCCACCGGGCCGGACCTGGCCCAGCTGCGGCAGGTCCGGCGCCGGATCTGCGTGGTGTCCGGGGCCTCCAAGATCAACGGACTGCGGGGCGCGCTCGCCGCGGGCCTCGCCACCGACCTGATACTGGACGAGGCCAGTGCCCGGCGACTGGTCAGTTCCGAGGGCCTGGCCTGACGGCGTTGCCGTCCCCCAGCAGCACCGTCCCGGGCGCCGGACTGGGTAGAGTCGGGGTATGCGAATCTCCCCCCGGCTGACCTTGAACAATGGCGTGATGATGGACCGCCTCGGGTTCGGCCTCTACAAGGTACCGCCGGCCGACGCCGCCGGACTGGTCACGATGGCGCTGGAGGCCGGCTACCGGCACGTCGACACAGCCGCGATGTACGGGAATGAGACCGGCGTGGGAAAGGCCATCGGGGCCCTCTCCGCGTTCGACGGCTCGGCCGGGGGCTCCGGCGAACTGCACCCCGCCCTGGCCCGCGAGGACATCTTCGTCACCACCAAACTCTGGAACGACGACCAAGGCTACGACGCGACACTCCGGGCCTTCGACACGTCCATCGCCAAGCTGGGACTCGAATACATCGACCTGTACCTGATCCACTGGCCGTGCGCCCAGCGCGGGCTCTTCACCGAGAGCTACCGCGCCCTCGAAACGCTGTACCGCGAGGGCAGGGTCCGCGCCATCGGGGTGTCGAACTTCCAGCCCGCGCACCTGGACCGGCTGCTGCAGTCGGCAGAGGTGGTGCCGGCCGTGAACCAGATCGAGCTGCATCCGTGGCTCCAGCAGGCCGAACTGCGGGCCCTTCACGCCTCCCTGGGCATCACCACCGAAGCCTGGAGTCCGCTGGGCCGCGGACAGCTCCTCGAGGACCCGGTGGTCCTGCAGCTTGCTGAGGCGCACGGCCGCAGCGCCGCGCAGATCATCCTGCGCTGGCACCTGGAACTGGGCAACGTGGTCATTCCCAAGGCGAGCTCCTACGCCCGGATCCGCGAGAACCACGACATCTTCGGCTTCAGCCTCAGCACCACCGACCTGGATGTCCTCGCCGGACTGGAGCGCGGGTTCCGCACCGGCTCGAACCCTGACAACGTCAACTAGGATCCGAACGAATGGAACACGTGGCCACCGAGCCCTCTCCCCCGCGTCCACTGCTCAGCGCGGAACTTGATTCACGCACCAGTGCCTCGGCCGTCGACCTCAACGGCACCCGGGTGGCGTACTGGAGCTACGAACCGGCCCACGTATCGCCAGAGACCCGGACAATCCTCGTCATCCATGGCTTCCGCGGCGACCACCACGGCCTGCTGCGGGTGGTGGACCAGTTGCACGGGATGCGCCTCATCATGCCCGACCTGCCCGGGTTCGGCGCATCGGGTGCTTTCGGTGCCGGGGGGCACAGCGTCGCCGGCTATGGCGGGTTCGTTGCCGACTTTATGGCGGCCCTCGGCTTGGGGCCGGACACGGTGCTCCTGGGCCATTCTTTCGGTTCGATCATCGCCAGCCATTTCGTGGCCAGCCACCCCGGCGCCGTCGCCGAACTGATCCTCATCAATCCGATCGCCGCGCCCGCCCTGGAAGGCCCCAAGGGCCTGATGACGAAGGCGGCCGTGCTGTATTACGAGGCGGCGGCCCGGCTTCCGCGCAGGCTCGGGAACGCGCTCCTGCGCAACCAGCTGATAGTCCGGGTGATGAGCGAGACCATGGCCAAGACCAAGGACAAGGCGCTGCGGGAGTTCGTCCACGCCCAGCACAGCGCGTACTTTTCGGCGTTCGCGGACCGGGACAGCCTGCTTGAGGCCTTCAAGGCTTCTGTCGGCAGCAACGTCGCCGAGGTGGCGCCGCGGCTCACCCTGCCCGTCCTGCTGGTGGCGGGCGAAAAGGACGAGATCGCCACCCTTCCCGACCAGTACAAACTGTTGCCGTTGCTGCCGGACGGAACCCTCGAGGTCATTCCCGGCGTCGGGCACCTGATCCACTACGAGACCCCGGAACCCGCCGCGGAATTCATCCGCCGCTTCCTGAAGGACCACACCGCGTGAAAATCCTCATCGACGCCCGCTTCACCCGGATTGGCCACCACGACGGCATCAGCCGCTACGGTTCAAGCCTCATCGCTGCTGCCGCTAAGGTGGCCGATGTCTCCATGCTGATCAGTGACACCCGCCAGCTGGCCTTGCTGCCGGACGTCCCCTACACGCTGATCAACAGCCCGCTGTCCCCGGCCGAACTGTTCGTGGCCGCCAAAATCAACCCGCTCGGGGCGGACGTGGTGGTCTGCCCGATGCAGACCATGGGCACCTGGGGCCGGAAATACGCGCTGGTGCTGACCCTGCACGACCTCATCTACTATGAACACCCTGCCCCTCCGGGCTTCCTTCCTGCTCCCGTCCGGGTCCTGTGGCGGCTCTACCACAAGGCGTTCTGGCCGCAGCGGGTCCTCCTGAACAGGGCCGACGTCGTCGCCACCATTAGCGCCACCACCGAGGCGCTGATGGCCAAGTACCGCCTGACCAAGCGTCCGGTCCGGATTGTGGGCAACGCTCCGCAGCCTGTGCCGGCCCCGCGTGATCCGGGCGCCGGCTCCGACCGGACGGTGCTCTACATGGGGTCGTTTATGCCGTACAAGAATGTCGAAACCATGGTCCGCGGCATGGCGGAACTGCCCGGCATGACCCTGCATCTCCTGAGCCGGATCACGCCGGAGCGCCGGACCGAGCTGGAGGCGCTGACGCCGGCGGGAGCCGACGTCGTGTTCCACAACGGGGTGACGGACGCCGAGTATGAGGCCCTGCTGGCCCGGACCACGGCACTTGTCAGCCTCTCCAGGGCCGAGGGGTATGGCCTGCCCCTGGTGGAGGCGATGTCGCACGGCACACCGGTCATTGCCAGCGACATCCCCATCTTCCGCGAAGTGGGCGGGGACGCTGTCAGCTACGTCGATCCGGAGTCGCCGTCGGCCTTCGCAGCCGCGGTCCGCGAACTCGCGGAGCCCTCGCTTTGGAAGGACCGGTCCGCCCGGGCCGTGCAGCGGGCGTCGCAGTTCAGCTGGGACGCCTCCGCGCAGCACCTGCTCGCTGCCGCCGAAGAGGCCGTCGAACTACGGCGGCGCAAGCGGCGGTAGCCCACACCCGTCGGCCACTTCGACGGTTCCCTGCCCGTTGGACGCGACTGGACGTCGAGTGGGCCCGGAACCGTCGAAACGGCGAGCGTCGAAACGGCTGGCGGCGAAATGTGAGATCACCGCGGCGTCGTCGGCGTGGTACGTCCGCCAGGGCGAGTCCACTTCGACCCACAGCGCGGGTTGGCCCGGTTCCGGGACCAGCTCCGCATCCGGGTCCGCCGTCGCCCAGTAGGACACGTTCAGAGTTTCCGGCAGGTCCCGGTGGTAGGAGCGGAGGGCGGCGTGCGCCGGGCGGCCGGCAATAACCGGTCGCAGACCTGTTTCCTCTGCCAGCTCCCGGATGGCGGCCTCCCGCGGCGCCTCCCCCGCCTCGACTTCTCCGCCGGGCGGCACCAGCCCGCGCCAACGATGCTCCACAACGAGTATCCTGCGGAAGTCCGGAGAGAAGACCCACACGTCGGCGGCCAGCGGTCGCTGGTCCGCACGCCAGATGGATTCGATCCACTCCTGGAGTCCCTCTTCGGCGGTATGCGCCAGCGACAGATCCCGCAGCGCCTCATCCACAACACGCTTGTACTGCATGGAACCTCCTGGTGGTTGCCGGATGCGGGTGGTTCCCCACCGTTGGACGCAGGCGCTACAGCACGTCCACACCGTCGAGCCGAAGCTGCACGGGGTCGTCGCTGCGCTTGGCCGCGGCGGCTGCCTTCGTGGCACGCAGCGCTTTGGTAACCTCGGCGGCCTGGGCGTACGGGATAAACAGCAGCGTCCGGACGTCATCTCCCCCGGGCCGGCCTGCCCCGGCCGGCGCCGGCATGCCCGCGCCGGATCCGGGCACCGGGGCGGGGCCGGCCGTCCGCAGCACAATCCCCTGTTTGGCGAGCCCGGATTCAACGGCCTGGGTGAAGTGCCCGACGGCGGTCCGGCCGCCGGTGACGGACGCGATCCGCACCGCCGGCGGAAGCGACAGCTCCTGCCGCAGGGCCAACTCGCGCCCGGCGTATCCGGCGGGGTCCCAGYGCAGCAACGCCCCGACCCCTGCCGCGTCCTCGGCCGTGATGACCACCAGGCCACCTGCGGAGGCCGGCCGGACCAAGGCCGCTGCGTTGAACCAGCGGCGGACGGCGTCCTCTCCCGCGCGCAGGTTCTCCCGGCGCAGCAGCGAATCGCCGTCGAGCAGCAGCGCCGCGGCGTACCCGCCGGGTGCGACCGGCTCCGCGCCCACCGTGGCGACCACGAGGGCCTTGGAATCGGGCACGACCGCCAGGACACGGTCGCCGGATGAGGTGATCACGGGTTTGCCGGGAAAGGCCCGGCCGAGTTCCTCAGCTGTCCGCAGGGCTCCGGTGGCCCCACGCCGCAGCCGGACCCCGTTGCAGTGCACGCAGCGCCACTCGGGGGCCGCCGCAGAGCACCAGCGGCAGACGGGTACCGCTGCGCTGCCGGCCGGACCGGCAATCGCGAGCGGGCCGCTGCAGGCGGTGCAACGGGCAGGTTCGCGGCAGCGCTCACATGCCAGGGAGGGCGCGTAGCCGGCGCGGGCGACCTGCACCAGGACCGGACCGCGCTCGAGGCCTTCTTTTGCCGCCCGCCAGGCGGCCCCGGGGAGCCGGGCGATGCGGGCCAGCGGATCGCGTTCCTGCTCAAAACTGTCCGCGGTGTTGACGACGCGGGGAACTGTCCGGCGCAGCACGGACCGGCCGGCCTCCACGGCATTGGCCCAGCCGGATTCCACCAGCCGCTGCGTCTCAGTGCTGCGGGTGTGCCCGGCCAGCAGGCACGCGGCACCCTCGTGGGCTGCGCGGAGCAGGAGGACCTCGCGGGCGTGGGCGTAGGGTGCGCGTTGTTCGATGTGGAGGTCGTCGCCGTCGTCCCAGCACACCACTAGCCCCAACTCGCGGACCGGGGCGTAGGCGGCAGAGCGGGTGCCGACGGCCACGCCCGCGGCGCCACTGAGCAGGCGCAGGAAGCTCCGGTACCTGGGCGTCTGGCCGTCGTCGGCGGTCAGCCGTGCCACGTCACCGGCGGGCAGAAGCTCGAGCAGCGCCGCCTCCACGCGGTCAAGGTCCCGGTAGTCCGGTACCACCACCACGGCACCGCGGCCGGACCGGCGGACAGCAGCCACGGCCTCGGCGATCATCCGGGGCCAGCTGTTGGAGCCGAACCCCTGCAGGACACTCAGCACGGCCCTGGGTGATTCCCCGGCGCCGAGGTGTTGAAGGTACGCGGGGCCGTTGTGATAGTCCGCCCAGCTGGAGTGCCCCGCCACCGCAGGAGCCGCGGTGGCCTCATCAGCGCCGAACAGTGCGGGGTCCAGCACACCGTCCGGGGCGTACTCTTTCTCAAGCTTGGCCATCCTCGGCGGTACGGCAACACGCAGCACGTCGCTGACGGTTCCGGCGTAGCGCGCCGCAACCCTCCCTGCAAGCTCGGCCACGGCCGGAATGAGGACCGGCACCGGGGAGACCACCTTGTGCAGGGGCACCAGCGTATGGCCGGCGTCGGAGGCGGCTACCCGTTTAAGCAGGTACCCGCTGAGTTCCTGGCCGCTGAACTTGACCTTGACCCGGACTCCGGGCCGGGCCGCGGCATCCAGCTCCGCCGGCACGCTGTAGTCGAAGGGCCGGTCGAGATGCGGCAGCGGGGACTCGAGCAGGACGCGGGCCACCGGCAGTTCCGCGGCCAGGGCCGGCCCGGCAGCAGCGGCAGAGGCAGGGAAGCCCTGCAGCAGGGAGAGCTGCAGGGGCTCTTCCTGGGCGGTCGCGCTGCCACGGGTGGAAGCCACGGTACCGGTCTCCCTTCGATCGCTGGTTGCGGGTGGTCAAGGTCCGGTGCCACAGCACTGCTGGCAAAGAACTGTAGCCAGGCCACCGGTTGGCGGCCTGGCTACAGCACATCACAAAGCTACGACATTCAGCGGAACCGGAGCCTCTTAGGCGTTGAAGAAGGCCTTCAGGTCATCCACGCGGTCGAGGCGCTCCCACGTGAAGTCGGGATCCTCGCGGCCAAAGTGGCCGTGGGCGGCCGTCTTGGCGTAGATCGGGCGCTTGAGATCCAGGGCATCGATGATGGCCCGCGGGCGCAGGTCGAAGATCTCGGCGATCGCCGTGCTGATCTGCGCGGGGTCGACGGTCTCGGTGCCGAACGTCTCCACGTAGGTTCCAACCGGACGGGCCTGGCCGATCGCGTAGGCGATCTGGATTTCGGCCCGCTTCGCGAGGCCGGCCGCCACCACGTTCTTGGCGACCCAGCGCATGGCGTAGGCGGCCGAGCGGTCAACCTTGGACGGATCCTTGCCGGAGAACGCACCGCCGCCGTGCCGGGCCATGCCGCCGTAGGTGTCGACGATGATCTTTCGGCCGGTCAGGCCGGCGTCGCCCACGGGGCCGCCGATCACAAAGGCGCCAGCCGGGTTGAGGATGTTGCGCGAGCGGGAGGTGTCCAGGTTGGAGAGCGCCATCACCGGGTCGACGACGTGCTCGGCGAGGTCAGCGCGGAGCTGATCGAGGCTGGCGCCTTCGGCGTGCTGGCTGGAAATTACTACGGTTTCCAGCGAGACCGGGCGGTCGCCGTCGTAGCCCACGGTGACCTGCGTCTTGCCGTCGGGGCGGAGGTAGCCCAGCTGGCCGGACTTGCGAACCTCCGTGAGCCGCTCGGAAAGGCGGTGCGCGAGCCAGATCGGGACCGGCATGTAGGACGGGGTCTCGTCGCTGGCGTAGCCGAACATAATGCCCTGGTCGCCGGCGCCCTGCAGGTCGTAGTCGTCTTCCTGGCGTCCTTCGCGCGCTTCGAGGGAGTTGAAAACGCCCCCGGCGATGTCGTTGGACTGCTGGCCGATCGACACCGAGACACCGCAGCGGGCGCCGTCGAATCCGTTCGCCGAGGAGTCGTAGCCGATGCCGAGGATGGTCTCCCGGACGATCTGCGGGATCTCGACGTAAGCATCCGTGGTGACTTCACCGGCGACGTGGACCAGGCCGGTGGTGGCCAGGGTCTCCACGGCCACGCGGGACTCGGGGTCCTTGGCCAGCAGGGCGTCAAGGATGGAATCGCTGATCTGGTCACAGATCTTGTCAGGGTGTCCTTCAGTCACCGACTCGGAGGT
>NZ_JBFTNO010000054.1:0-15252 GCF_056397525.1 Arthrobacter sp. 05L45_2
GGCGAGGTTCTCGGTGCCGTGGACGAACGCACCCTGACCGCCAAGCTCTTCCGCGGCGAGGCGAACCTCACCGACAAGATCTCCGAGCACATGGAGGCCCGCCTGCCGGTCATCGGTTCGCTCGAATCGATCTCCGCAGCCCGCGAGCTCCTCTCCGACACCGACACCCTTATGGTGACGTTCGTCGGCGCCCCGGTGGGGATCCTGACCCGCCACGACCTCCTCGCCTACCTCAGCAACTGACAAGTTCAAGGAGTCCCATGTCCCAGCCAGAAAGCTCTTCCACGACCAGCGCCGGCTTCAACACCCGCGCCGTGCACGCCGGCCAGGCCTTCGAACCGCGCACCGGCGCCGTGGTGCCCCCGGTGCACTTCTCCTCCACCTACGCCCAGGACGGAATCGGCGGCCTCCGCGCCGGCTACGAATACGGCCGCGGCACCAACCCCACCCGTGACGCGCTGCAAGAGCAGCTCGCCGCGCTGGAAGGCGGCACCGCCGCGTTCTCCTTCGGCTCGGGCCTGGCCGCGGAGGATTCGATGATCCGCGCCCTCACCCGTCCCGGCGACCACATTGTGCTTGGGAACGACGCCTACGGCGGCACGTACCGGCTGATCAGCAGGGTCCTGGGCGAGTGGGGGATCGGCAACACCCCGGTGGACATGTCCGACCTCGACGCCGTCGCCAAGGCCGTCGCCGCCAACAAGACCCGCCTCGTGTGGGTCGAGACGCCGTCGAACCCGATGATGAAAATCACCGACATCGAGGCGCTCGCCAAGGTGGCGCACGACGCCGGTGCCCTCCTCGTGGTGGACAACACCTTCGCCTCGCCGTACCTGCAGAACCCGCTGGCCCTCGGCGCCGATATCGTGGTGCACTCCACCACCAAGTACATCGGCGGGCACTCCGACGTCGTCGGCGGCGCGATCATCGTCAATGACGCGGAGCTGGCCGAGAAGATCGGCTTCGTGCAGTTCGCCGTCGGTGCCGTCTCCGGCCCGATGGACGCTTTCCTCACCACCCGCGGGCTCAAGACCCTCGGTGTGCGTATGGACCGGCACAGCGACAACGCGCAGGCCGTGGCCGAGTGGCTGCTGGAGCGCCCCGAAGTGGAGGCCGTCCTGTACCCGGGCCTGCCCTCCCACCCGGGCCACGAGCTGGCCAAGAAGCAGATGAAGAAGTTCGGCGGCATGATCTCCGTGCAGTTCAAGGGCGGCGAAGCAGCGGCACGCACCGTGGCCGAGTCCACGTCCGTGTTCACCCTGGCCGAATCCCTCGGCGGCATCGAGTCCCTGATGAACTACCCCTCCGAGATGACGCACGCCTCGGTCAAGGGCACCGAACTTGCCGTCCCGGAGAACCTGATCCGGCTCTCCTGCGGCATCGAGGACGTCGAGGACCTGATCGCGGACCTCGAGCAGGCGTTCGCGCGCATTCAGACGGGCAGCTAGCCTCCGGTGACCGTCACGTCCAGGGCAGCCGGCTCCACCACCCGCGGCTGGATTGCGACGGCGGCCGGAGCGGCCGCCGTCGTCGCCGCCCTGGTGGTGCTGTACTCGGCGTATATCCCGCTGATGAACGACTTCGAGGTCTACTTCTACGGCGGGAACCGTGTGCTGCAGACCGGCGAGGCGGGCGTCAACGAGCTCTACGCCCCCCGGGACGGGCTCCCGTTCACGTACCCGCCGTTCGCGGCGCTGATCTTCGCCGCCATGGCCGCCCTGGGCCAGGGCACCGGCAGCCTGATCTTCATTTCGACAGCGCTGCTCGGCGCCGGTGTCGTGTCCGCCTGGCTCACCCGGCACTACTTCGGGCTGGGAGGCTGGCGGACCGCGGTCGCGGACTGGCGCTTCCGGGCCGTCGCCCTGGCCGGCACCGCCGCGATCCTGCTGCTGGGGCCGTGGCGGGACACGTTCGACTTCGGCCAGATCAACATCATCCTGATGGGCCTGATCCTGGCCGACTTCGCGCTGTACGGAAAATCCCGGGCCGGGGAAGTCCGCTGGCCGGCGGGCCTGCTGATCGGCATCGCGGCCGGCATCAAGCTGACGCCGCTCGCATTCGGCCTCTACTTCCTGGTGCGGCGCGACTTCAAGGCCCTCGGCTGGATGGCCGCCGGCTTCTTCGGCTCCATCGGCCTCGCGTGGGCCCTCCTGCCCGCGGCCTCGGTGACGTTCTGGACCAAGATCCTGCCGGATACCGGACGGATCGGCGGTCCCGGGTACGTGGACAACCTCTCGGTCAAGGGCCTGCTGCTGCACCTGGGACTGCCGGATTCGACCCTGACCTCGATGATCTGGCTGGTGCTGGCCCTGGCGCTGGCCGCCGTGGCCGCGCTGGTGATCAAGTGGGCTGTCGACGCGGACGAAAACTTCGTTGCGGTGTCCGCCACCGCCCTGCTGATGCTCCTGATCAGCCCCGTGTCCTGGTCGCACCACTGGGTCTGGATGGCCGTGGCGCTGCCGTGCATGGGCTTCGCGATCCACCGGGTTCCCTCCCGCAACGGCCGGATGCGGCTGGCCGGCTGGATCATCGTGGCCGCGTCCGCCGTCGCGTTCTACCTCACGCCGAAGTACCTGGCCGTGCTGGCCGGGGCGCACGAGTGGGGCAAGGACCCGGTCACCCAGTGGCAGCTCACGCTCGCCAGCCTGGGCGTGGTGTGCGGGACGGCGATGCTGGCCTACTGGGCCCTGGCCTACCGGCCGTCCCGCGCCGCGCTGCGGGCGGACGGGCTCCCGGCGGCCTAGCCAACTCGGCGCGAGGTATAGCTTTCTTGAAGAAAGTCAGCTACGGTTCTCGGCATGGCACTTCGATCCGACTGGTCCGGGCGCACCTGCAGCATGGCCCGGGGCCTCGACATCCTCGGCGACCCGTGGGGCATGCTGGTCCTGCGCGAAATCTTCTTCGGCAACGGCCGCTTCGAGGCCATCAAGGCACGGCTCGGGGCGGCTGACTCGGTCCTCACCCGGCGGCTTGCAGCACTGGTCGACGCCGGCCTGCTCACCCGCAGCCCCTACGACGACGGCGGCCGGCAACGCCAAGAGTACGTGCTGACCGCCAAGGGTGAGGACGCCCTCCCGGTGCTGAACGCCGTCGTGATCTGGGCCGAGAAGCACCTGCCCGCGCCGTCGGACCAGGCCCACATGTACGTGGTGCACCGCGGCTGCGGCCAGCGCACCACCTCTGCCGACACCTGCACGGCCTGCGGCGAACGGCTCACCGCAGACAACACCAGCTGGCACAGCCTCACCCGGACCGCCGCGCCGGTACCCCTCGCCACCGCACCGGCGGCCGGCACGGACGGATCCGCGGCATGAGCGCACAGCAGACCACCCCCCGACATCCGGCCCGGCGCCGCCTGCATCCGGCCTGGATGGTCGCCGCCGTCGCCTTCCTGGCGCTGGTGGGCGCCGCGGGGTTCCGGGCCGCCCCGGGCGTGCTGATGGTGCCGCTGCAGACCGAGTTCGGCTGGTCCACCACTGTCCTCTCTGCTGCTGTCAGCATCAATCTGGTGCTGTTCGGACTGACGGCCCCGTTCGCCGCAGCCTTGATGGAGCGCTTCGGCATCCGCGCGGTCACTGCCGTGGCGCTGGTGCTGATCGGGGCAGGGAGTGCCTTGACCGTGCTGGTCAACCAGTCCTGGCAGATCCTGCTGACCTGGGGGCTGCTGATCGGGCTCGGCACAGGGTCCATGGCCCTGGTCTTCGCCGCCACCATCGCCAACACCTGGTTCGTCAAAAGCCGCGGCCTGGTCATCGGCATCCTCACCGCGGGTAGCGCCGCGGGACAGCTGGTCTTCCTCCCCTTTATCGCTGCCCTCGCCCAGAGCCCGGGCTGGCGGCAGGCCTCCCTGCTGATCGCCGCAGGCGCCCTGGCCGTGGTGCCGCTGGTGCTGAAGTTCCTGAAAAACTCACCGGCCGACGTCGGCGCGCAGCCCTACGGCGCTGCACCGGTTGCCGATGACGCCGCCGGCGGGACAGCCGACACCGGGACAGACACCGGCGCCGCCGCCGAGACAGCCGCCACGGCTTCCGGGGAGCCCAGCCGGAACGCCGCCGTCCGTGCGCTGCAGGTCCTCAAGCGCGCCAGCAAGGTGCGGACCTTCTGGGCGCTGGTGGCAGGCTTCGCCATCTGCGGCGCCACCACAAACGGCCTGATCGGCACCCACTTCATCCCCTCGGCGCACGACCACGGGATGCCCGAAACCACGGCCGCCGGCCTGCTCGCCGTCGTCGGAATCTTCGACATCATCGGCACCATCGCCTCGGGCTGGCTGACCGACCGCTTCAATCCGCGGATCCTGCTCGCCGTCTACTACCAGTTCCGCGGGATCGGGCTGCTGGTGCTGCCGCTCCTGCTCAGCGCCGAGGTGCAGCCCAGCATGATCGTCTTTGTGGTCATCTACGGCCTGGACTGGGTGGCCACCGTGCCGCCGACGGCCGCCATCTGCCGGCAGGTGTTCGGCGCGGACGGCAGCGTGGTGTTCGGCTGGGTCTTCGCCGCGCACCAGCTCGGCGCGGCCGCGGCGGCGCTGGCCGCCGGTGCCGTCCGCGACGCGACAGGACAGTACACCTACGCATGGTTCGCCGCCGCGGCCATGTGCACCATCGCCGCCGTCATCAGCGCAACCATCCGCAAGGACGCCGGAAAGAAGGCCGCGGTTCCGGTCCCGGCCTAGGCCGACGCTAGGCTGGGGCCATGGTTTCCGCTGAGCCCCTGCCCGAGAACCCGGACACACCCGGTGCCGCCACCCAGCCCGGGCAGCGCAAGACGGCGCTGGTGACCGGCGTCGGACGGCTCGCCGGCATCGGTGCCGGCATCGCGCGGGGGCTCGCCGCCGACGGCTGGGACCTGGTGCTGACGTATTGGCAGGAGTACGACGCACGGATGCCCTGGGGGATCCGCCCGGACGATGTCGAACGCCTCACGGCCGAGCTGCAGGCCATCGGGGCGGCGGTAGTGGCCGTACCCGCCGACTTCGAGGATCCGGAAGCCGTGGACCGGCTGATGGCCGCCGCCGCGGACGAAGCCGGCGTCCTGCAGGGCCTTGTGCTCAGCCACGCGGAGTCCGTGGACTCGGGCATCCTGGACACGAGCCTGGAGAGCTTTGAGCGGCATTTCGCCGTCAACACCCGCGCCAGCTGGCAGCTGATCGCGGCCTTTGCCCGGCAGGCGCCGGC
The DNA here is from genome assembly GCF_056397525.1 of Arthrobacter sp. 05L45_2. Lineage (NCBI taxonomy): Bacteria > Bacillati > Actinomycetota > Actinomycetes > Micrococcales > Micrococcaceae > Arthrobacter > Arthrobacter sp. 05L45_2. The sequence goes on from NZ_JBFTNO010000054.1 coordinate 5,178, forward strand.
GGACGGTGGCGCGATCGTGGCCCTGACCAGCGACCACACCGCGTTCAACCTGCCCTATGGCGCGTCCAAGGGTGCCCTGGACCGGATTGTCATCGCTGCGGGCCGGGAGCTTGGCCCGCGGGGGATCAGCGCCAATGTGCTCAACCCGGGGCCGGTGGACACCGGGTGGATGGACGCTGAAACGCGCGAAGACCTGGCCCGGCGGCAGCCCGGCGGCCGGCTGGGAACCCCCGCCGACGTGGCCGGGACCGTCGCGTTTCTGCTCTCACCCGAGGGCCGCTGGGTGTCCGGCCAGCTGGTCAAGGCCGACGGCGGCTTCTCCGCCTGAGTTTCCCGCGGCGTACCAACTCCGGCTCAACGGAAGGCGGCGAGCCCGGTGATGTGCTGGCCGAGGACCAGGGTGTGGACCTCGTCGGTGCCTTCGTAGGTGCGCACCGACTCAAGGTTGGCGGCATGCCGGAGYGGCGAGTAGTCCAGGGTGATGCCGTTGCCGCCGAGGACGGTGCGGGCTTCGCGGGCAATCGCGATCGCCTCGCGCACGTTGTTCAGCTTCCCGAGCGAGATCTGCTCCGGCCGCAGTTTCCCGGCGTCCTTGAGCCGGCCCAGCTGCAGCGCAAGCAGCATGCCCTTCTGGATTTCCAGCAGCATGTTCACCAGTTTTTCCTGTGTGAGCTGGTAGCCGGCCAACGGTTTGCCGAACTGCAGCCGGTCCTGCGCGTACTGGAGCGCCGCCTCATACGAGTCCCGGGCCGCGCCCATCGCGCCCCAGGCGATTCCGTACCGCGCCTCGTTGAGGCAACTGAACGGCCCGCGCAGCCCGCGCGCGGCAGGAAGCTGCGCCTCGGGCCCCAGCCGGACGCCGTCGAACGCCACATCGCACTGGATCGAGGCACGCATGGACAGCTTCTGCCCGATCGGCGTGGCCGTGACCCCGGGGGTGCCGGCGGGTACGAGGAAGCCGCGCACGCCGTCGTCGGTCATGGCCCAGACCACCAGGACATCGGCCACGGAGGCGAGTCCGATCCAACGCTTGGCGCCGTCCAGGATCCAGCCGGCGTTCTCGCCGGTGCCGTCCCGGCGGGCGAAGGTCTGCATGGCGGCGGGGTCTGAGCCGGCCGTCGGTTCGGTGAGGGCGAAGCAGCCGATCRSTTCGCCSGCGGCCATCCGGGGSAGCCACTGGGTTTTCTGTTCCTCCGAGCCCCACAGATGGATGGCGGTCATGGCGAGGGACCCCTGCACCGAGACGAAGGTGCGGATCCCGGAGTCGCCGGCCTCGAGCTCCATCGCGGCCAGCCCGTATTCGACGGCGGAGCGGCCCGGGCAGCCGTAGCCCTCCAGCTGCATGCCGAGCACACCGAGCTCGCCCAGTTCCGCAGCCAGCTCGAGCGGGAAGACCCCGTCCTCGTACCAGCGCGCGATGCCGGGCCGGATCCGCTGCCGGGTGAAATCGCGGACCTTTTCGCGCACGTCCAGCTCCGCGGCGCTCAGGAGGGAATCTATTGCCAGGACATCGGACACGTCTGTTGCTCCACCACTGCTCATGGGAGCATCCTACGTTCCGCGGCCGCTGGCTCCCGCGCCGCAACGGCGCCGCATGCGCCCCGGAAACGGCCTCCAGCCCGTCAACCGCTGCGGGCCTACACTGGTGCCATGGACACCGCTACCGTTCTCGCCGTCTGCCGGGTGCACCAGCTGCTCAGTGACGAGGGCCGGCTGGGCGTGACCGCCATCGACAAGCGTCCCGTGGAGGGGCCCGTCAAGGTCCACCGGCTGGGCCTGCGCGGGGACGTCCAGGCGGACCGGATGGACCACGGCGGTGAGGACCAGGCGCTCTACGCGTACGCCCAGGCCGACGCCGACTACTGGGCCGCGGAGCTCGGCCGTGACGTCCCGCCCGGCTACTTCGGCGAGAACCTCCGGGTCGCCGGCATCGACGCCACCAACGCGGTGATCGGCGAACGCTGGAAGATCGGCCTGGACCTCGAGGTCGAGGTCACCTCACCCCGCCGGCCGTGCAGCACGTTCCAGCGGCGGGTGGACGAACCCCACTGGGTCAAGCGGTTCACCGAGGCAGGCCGGGTGGGCACCTACCTGCGGGTGGTCCGCACCGGATCCGTCCAGGCCGGGGACCACATCCACCGGCTGTACGTCCCGGCCCACGGGGTAACGATCGGCAAATGGTTCACCGACCCCACCGTCCAGGACATGGAAGCGCTGCGCGACGCCGACGCCGACGGCCTGATCCGCCTGCAGCCGGAGTACCAGCAGGAATTCGCCAAGGTCCAGGCGCGCGGCTAGCCCTGCGGCACGGGCCGGTGTGCGCAAGCTCACCGCCGCCGTCGGGCCTCCCGGTTGGCACCTATGCCGCCGCATGCCCTACACTTGAAACATCCCCCACTCCGGAAATCCCTTATTCCTGCCCAATTTTTGAGGCAGGACTGGTAAGTGTTGGGGCCCGCTACTGTGATGCGGGCATTTTCATAGGGAGAGCCGGCTAAAGAAAACGCTGTACAGACTGCTGGGATAGCAGCCAAGAGTTGCAGCGGGAAGTCCTGCCATGGGATTGCGAAAGCGCCGGACTTCTATGTGACTGGCCGGTCAACGTTTGCCCGGCGCCTACTGTCACGCGTACTGCGGCTCCGCTCACCTCGGGTTGTGCCGCCTGGCCCCTATGGATGAGGAAGATTCCCCTATGCCCGAAAATCAGGACCACTCCGTCGACACCGAGAACACCCCGGCCGACGTCGAGATGACCGAACCGGCTGCTGCAGCCGACCAGCCCGCCACGAACGACGACGACGAGGGCGGCATCCGCTTCGTCGACCTCGGCATCGATGCCCGCATCCTCGCAGCCCTGCAGGATGTCGGCTACGAGAAGCCCTCGCCGATCCAGGCCGCCACCATTCCGCTGCTCCTTGAGGGCCGCGACGTTGTGGGCCTCGCCCAGACCGGTACCGGCAAGACTGCAGCATTCGCAGTGCCGGCACTGTCCCGCCTGGCCGAACTCCACGACCTGAACGGCCCGTCCCGCAAGACCCAGGCCCTGGTCCTGGCCCCGACCCGCGAGCTCGCGCTCCAGGTCGCCGAGGCGTTCACCTCGTACGCCAAGCACATTGACGACTTCACCGTCCTGCCCGTCTACGGCGGTTCCGCCTACGGCCCGCAGCTGGCCGGCCTGCGCCGCGGCGCCCAGGTGGTTGTCGGTACCCCGGGTCGCGTCATCGACCACATCGCCAAGGGTTCCCTGGACCTGTCCGAACTCCAGTACCTCGTGCTGGATGAGGCCGACGAAATGCTGCGCATGGGCTTCGCCGACGACGTGGAGCAGATCTTCCAGCAGACCCCCGAGGGCCGCCAGGTTGCCCTGTTCTCCGCCACGATGCCGAGCCAGATCCGCCGGATGTCCAAGCAGTACCTGAACAACCCGGCCGAGGTGCAGGTCAAGTCCAAGACCACCACCGGCGCCAACACCCGCCAGCGCTACCTGCAGGTCATGGGCCCGCACAAGCTCGACGCCATGACCCGGATCCTCGAGGTCGAAGAGTTCGACGGCGTCATCGCCTTCGTGCGCACCAAGATGGCCACCGAGGACCTCGCCGACAAGCTCCGTGCCCGCGGCTTCCAGGCTGCCGCCATCAACGGCGACATCCCGCAGCAGCAGCGCGAGCGGACCGTTGACGCGCTCAAGGAAGGCCGGATCGACATCCTGGTCGCCACCGACGTCGCCGCCCGCGGCCTCGACGTCGAGCGCATCAGCCACGTCATTAACTACGACATCCCGCACGACACCGAGTCCTACGTGCACCGCATCGGCCGCACCGGCCGTGCAGGCCGCTCCGGCGACGCGATCCYCTTTATGACGCCGCGGGAAAAGTACCTGCTGCGTTCCATCGAGAAGGCCACCCGCCAGCCGGTGGAGCAGATGCACCTGCCCACCGCCGAGACGGTCAACACCCTGCGCCTGGGCAAGTTCGCGGAGAAGATCACCGAGACCCTCGCCTCCGAGGACGTCTCGGCGTTCCGTGACCTGATCGCGTCCTACGAGGAAGAGCACAACGTCCCCGCAGCCGAGATCGCCGCCGCGCTGGCCGTGATGGCACAGGGCGGCCAGCCGCTCCTGGTCAAGGAACTGCCCGCTGCTCCGGAATTCCAGAAGCGTGAGCGCTCCAAGGACGGCTTCGGCTCCCGCGGCCCGACCCGCGCCCTGACCGAGGGCAACGCCACCTACCGGATCGCCGTCGGACGCCGCCAGCGCGTGATGCCGGGCTCCATCGTCGGCGCCATCGCCAACGAGGGCGGCATCTCCTCGGCCCAGATCGGCGGCATCGACATCCGCTCGGACCACTCGCTCGTGGAGCTCCCCGCGGACCTGAGCCCCGAGCAGCTGCGCGCCCTGTCCCGCACCCGGATCGGCGGCGAGCTGATCCACCTCGAGCTGGACAACGGCCGTAAGCCCTCCGGCGACCGCGGCGCCTACCAGGGCAACCGTGGTGGGGACCGGGGCGAGCGTGGCGGTTACTCCGGCAGCAGCGGAAACTTCAAGGGCAACGGCGGTTTCAAGCGCGAGTTCCGCAAGAACGACGGCGAGCGTTCCTCCGCAGACCGCGGCGGCCGCTCCTACAGCGACCGCAACGAGCGCAGCGTCGGCACGGACACCCGCAAGCCCCGCCACGAGGGCGGCTTCAAGCCCCGCAACAAGTGGTAACTGCTAAGTCCTAGGCAGTGACAGGACGGGCCGGCTCTTTATGAGCCGGCCCGTCCTGCGTTAAAACCGTTTTGCCGCCGTCCGGACCCCTGGGCAGGCCGGCACGTCGGCTTCGTCACATCCGCGGGCGCGAACCCCTCCGAGGGGGCTCCTGCGCCTGCCGCGGGACCCCGCAGATCCACGGAACGGCGCGGATTTTGCCGTCGCGGGCGGGGGAGGGCGCCCGATTTGTTGGGAGCCGAATCTTCCGGTAGAGTATTTACTCGTTGCCCCCCTAGCTCAGTGGTAGAGCGCGTTCTTGGTAAGAACGAGGTCACCGGATCGATTCCGGTGGGGGGCTCTGAATGAGGGCCTGCGTCAAGGCGGTTTTTGACCGGCTTGACGCAGGTTTTTCTCATTCGTGGCGGCGTAGCTCAGTTGGTTAGAGCGCACGACTYATAATCGTGAGGTCGGGAGATCGAGCCTCCCCGCCGCTACAGAATGGCCCCGCAGGCCCCGCCTGCGGGGTCCTTTTGTTTTAACCCGGATGCGGGGACGGTGCGCGTGGGACAGAATGGGACGATGAGGCGAATCGCAATCATCGGCGGCCACGGAAAAGTGGCTTTGGAACTGTCCGGCATTCTCTCCAAGGACGGGGCGGCGGTCACCTCCGTCATCCGCAACCCGGACCATCGCGACGACGTCGCCGCCACCGGCGCCACCCCGCTGGTGCTGGACGTGGAAAAGTCGACGACGGCGGAGATCGCCGCCGCCGTGAAGGACCACGACGCCGTCGTATGGTCCGCCGGTGCCGGCGGCGGCAGCCCGGAACGCACYTAYGCCGTGGACCGKGACGCGGCCATCCGSTCSATSGACGCCGCGGCACAGGCCGGTGTSCGGCGCTACGTKATGGTTTCCTACCTCGGGGCCGGSCCGGAYCAYGGCGTYCCRGCGGACAACAGCTTCCACGCCYACGCCGAGGCCAAGGCCGCCGCGGACACCTACCTGCGCGGCAGCGGCCTGGACTGGACCATCCTTGGCCCCGGATCCMTCACCGACGGCCCCGGCAACGGACTCCTGGACGTCAACCCGGCAGACACCTCGGACGGCACCGGCACGTCGCGCTCGAACGTGGCACTCGTCGCCGCCGCGGTACTGGGCCTGCCGGAGACCGCCGGCCGGACCATCGAGTTCCGCGACGGGACGCTGCCGCTGGCCGCAGCCCTCGACACCGGGAAGTAGGCGCCACCGGGGCTCCCGGTGGGGCCCAAGTAGGGTAGTGGGGGCGGCCGGCGCGTCGATGACCGGGTCCCGGCCGCCGTAACCCCGGGGAAAGAGTGCACATGGACCAGTTGGCCCTGATCATCGGACTGCTTCTCGCCACAGTGGTGGCGGTGGGCCTCGGCGACCGGCTCCGCCTGCCCTACCCGGTCCTGATGCTGATCCTCGCGGCGTCGCTGACCTTCATCCCGGGCTTCCCGGAAGTCAACATCCCGGCGGAACTGATCCTGCCCATCTTCCTGCCGCCGCTGCTGTTCGCGACCGCCCAGCGCAGTTCCTGGGCCGTGTTCAGGGTCCGTTGGCGGACGCTCCTGATGCTGGCCGTGGCCCTGGTGGTGGTGTCCACCGCCGTTGTGGCCGGCGCGGCGTGGCTGATGATCCCGGGGATCGGCATCCCGGCGGCCATCGCCCTCGGAGCGATGGTGGCGCCTCCCGATCCGGTGGCTGTGGATTCCATCGCCGGCCGGGTGCACATGCCGCGCCGGCTGATCACCGTCCTGCAGAGCGAGGGCCTGTTCAACGACGCCGCCGCCATCGTCATCTTCCAGGCCGCGGTGGCGGCGTCCGTGTCCGGCACCCGGGTGGGTCCCGGCGTGGTCCTGCAGTTCGCCGTCGGCGCAGCCCTCGCGGTCGGTGTGGGCATCGGGATGGGCTGGCTGACCCGGCTTATTACCCGGCTGGTGAGTTCCATGGTGGCCCGCAGCGCCGTGACACTCGTGGTCCCGTTTGCCGCCTACATCCTCGCCGAAGAGGTGCACGCCTCCGGGGTGATCGCCGTCGTCGTCACAGCCCTGGAAATCCAGCGGCACTCCAAACCGCAGGAGGCTGCCGAGCGGGTCACCCGCACCGCCTTCTGGGATGTGGTGGAGCTGCTCGCGACCGGCCTGGCCTTCGGGCTGGTGGGCCTGGAGATCCGGCAGGTCATCCACGATGAAGGCACCGCCGTCATCGGGATGGCCGGCACCGCAGCCGTGGTCTGCGTGCTGGTGTTTGCCGTGCGCTTCGGCTGGCTGGCCATGATGTCCGGCCTGGCCCGGTCCAGGAAGAACACCCTGCGTCCCACCTCGGCCAAGGAAGTGCTGATCCTGACGTGGTGCGGGATGCGCGGGCTGGCCACCCTGGCGCTGGCCCTGGCCCTCCCGGCCACCCTGGCCGACGGGACGGCGTTCCCGGCCCGCAGCGAGCTGCTGGTGATCGCCTGCGCGGTGCTGCTCACCACGCTCGTGCTGCCCGGGCTGACTCTGCCGTGGCTGATGCGCGTCCTGAAAGCCTCCGAAGACGGCTCGGTGGAGCGCGATGCGGCCCGGTTGCTGGCCGCCCGGGCGCAGCAGGCCGCCGTCGCGGCACTCAAGGACAACGAGCTCATGAAAGAGCTGCCGCCGGAAAAGGTGGCCCTGGTCAAGGCACGGATGACCCGGCTGCACGCCGAACTGCTGGACGGCAGCCTGCGGAACGAAAGCGTCGATGAGAAGCGCAAACGCGGCCGGGAGCTTGCCATCGCCGTGCAGACCATCGCCCTGGACGCGGCGCGTCAGGAAGTGGTGGCCGCCAGGAATGAGCCCGACATGGACCCCGAGGTTGCCGACCGGGTGCTGCGGCAGCTGGACCTGCGCACCATGATCATGCCGGAGTAGCGGCCGGGCGATTGAGGTCCGGGCGGCCGGCTACTTGCGGACCACCCGCACGCCGGTGGAGCTGTAGATCATCGAGCCGCCCTGGAACTGGACCGTCCGGTAGCCGTTGTAGGCGACGGCAGCACCGAGCGGGTAGCCCATCCCGCCAGCCTGCCAGCCGGCCACGCGCCACGCCTCGCGGTAGGGCTCGCCCACCATGTTGGCGCCCGTCGCGGCGGTGTAATAGCTGATGCCCGTCTGGAAGGGCTGGTAGCAGCCGCCGCCGTAGAGGCCGCACTGCTGCGGGCCCGTCGGGTAGCCGACGCCTTTCTGCCATCCTGCGGCGCGCCAGGACTCGAAGTAGCTGCTGGTCACGGCGTAGGCGCCCGTGGCCGGGGTGTAGTAGACGTTGGCCTTGGCGAAGGGCTGGTAGCAGCCGCCGCCATAGAGCCCACAGGACGGTGCGCCGATGGGATAGCCGATGCCGGACTGCTGCCCCGCGGCCGCCCAGGCGTTCGTGTAGACGCCGCTGAYGGCGTGGGCGCCGGTGGCCGGGGTGTAGTAGACAGTGCCCTTCTGGAAGGACTGGGAGCAGGCGCCGCCGGCCAGTCCGCAGATGGGCTCGCCGGTCGCATACYCGATGGCAGGCTGCCAGCCGGCTTCACGCCACGCGTTCCAGTAGACGCCGGTGACGGCGTGGGCCCCCGAGGCCGCGGAGTAGTAAATGTTGCCCTTTTGGAAGGGCTGGAAGCAGCCGCCGCCGTAGAGCCCGCAGGACGGTGCGCCGGTGGGGTAGCCGATGCCGGGCTGCTGCCCCGCGGCGGTCCACGCGGTCGCGTAGACACCGTTCACCGCGTACGCGCCGGTCGCAGCCACGTAGTAGACGGTTCCCTTCTGGAAGGCCTGGGAGCAGGCGCCGCCGGCCAGCCCGCAGGTCGGGTCGCCGGTGGGGTAGCCGATCCCGGGCTGCCAGCCGGCGTCGCGCCAGGCGGTCCAGTAGGAGCCGGTGACGGCGTGGGCGCCGGACGCGGTGGAGTAGTAGATGTTGCCCTTCTGGAAGGGCTGGAAGCAGCCGCCGCCATAGAGCCCGCAGGACGGTGCGCCGGTGGGGTAGCCGATGCCCGGCTGCCAGCCGGCGGCCCGCCAGGCGTTCCAGTACACACCGGTCACGGCCTGCGCGCCGGACGCGGCGGAGTAATAGATGTTGCCCTTCTGGAAGGGCTGGTAGCAGCCGCCGCCGTACAGCCCACAGCTCTCGCCGCCGGTGGGGTAGCCAATGCCCTGCTGCCAGCCGGCGTCCCGCCAACCGGACATGTACGCCGTCTTGACCGCGTAGGTGCCCACGCCCGGGGTGCTGTAGACAATGCCGCGCTGGAACGACTGGTAGCAGGTGGTGGTAGCTGCCGCACCGTAGGGGCAGGTGACGTTGCTGGTGCTGTAGCCGAGGACGGGCTCGCCGCCGGCCTGCAGCCACGCGTCCCGGAACGCTCCGCTGACGGCGTTGGCGGCTGTGACGGTGACGCTGGCGGAGGTGCTGGAGATCGAGTTGATTTTGACCCGCGTGCCCGCGTGGGTGGTGAAAGTCTCCCCGGCCTGCCAGGCCTGGCGGGGGTTGTAGTATCCGGCAAAGGCCCGTGTGTCCGGCGGGAGCAGCAGCGAGTAGGCCCCCATTTGCTGGACGACCTTGACGCCGCTGTTCAGGTTCACGGCTTTGGCGGTGTCGTAGCCGACCGGCAGCCGCAACTCCAGGAAGTAGACCTCGCCGCTGACCGGGTCGGTGAACTTGATGGCGCGTCGTGCGGCCGTTCCGGCCCATGCCGTCAGGGTGTAGTTCTTCACGTCCTTGGCGACGCCTGTGTCAACGATTTCGTCGCCGCGGCCGAAACCGCCATAGGCCCACAGGGTGGAGCTGATGGTGGGCTGGGAGGTCTGGGAGACGCCCATGAGGTCCAGGCTGTCACCGTATTCACGGATGGTGCAGGAGGAGTCGGCGAAGGTCCCGTCAGAGTTGGTGGCAACATCCTGGACGCCGCTGCCGCACTGCAGGCTCTGGGCATGATTTAGTCCCAGCACGTGTCCGAATTCGTGGGTCAGCACGCTGTTGGTCAGGGACGCCGGGAGCGGCATAATGACGCGGCCGCTCGTGCCGCTGTAGCTCCAGCCGGCACCGTAGGCTCCGTCGGAAAGCGTAGGCGTGGAAACGAAGACCACCAGGGCGGTGTAGGGGTTGGGCGTCCACTTGAGCTCCGTGGCAATGGTGTTCATCATGTCCGGGTAACGCTGGGTCGAGGTGGCCTTGCTGGTCTTGCTCTCGACCGACGCGACCGACATCGACAGCCGGTTGTTGGACATGGTCTTCCAGTAATTGCTGGTGGTGGTGATGGCGGCCCGGGCAGAGGACTCCGGGATGGTGGCCTTCTTGTCGGCCAGCTGGACCATAACCAGGCGGATCTTGATGTCGCCGGACCGGGCCAGCGAGTAGGACTCCGTGCTCAGC